>NZ_LUUM01000282.1:0-5116 GCF_001644125.1 Methylosinus sp. R-45379 | reverse complement strand
AGCACGCGCTCGGCGATGAAACGCGCCTGATCGCTCTCGTCGCGCACGGTGACGAGCTGCGGCCGTTCCGATGAGCGGCGCTCGGTCCAGAGATTCTTGGCGTAGCGCTCGGCGGCGAGCGAGATGACGGCGTTGGCCGCGGTGAGGATCGGCTCGGTCGAGCGATAATTGCGGTTGAGCGTGACGATTTCCGCGGGCGGCGTGAAGCTCTTCGGAAACTCGAGAATATTGCGCACATTTGCGGCGCGGAAGGAATAGATGGATTGGGCGTCGTCACCGACGACGGTGAGACCCTGGCCCTTCGGCTTCAAGGCAAGCAGGATGGAGGCCTGGAGGCGATTGGTGTCCTGATATTCGTCGACGAGAATATGATCGAAGCGGCCGCCGATCTCCTCGGCGAGGGCTTCGTCCTGCATCATCTGCGCCCAGTAGAGCAGGAGATCATCGTAATCGAGCACATTCTGCGCCTGCTTCGCCTCGACATAGGCGGCGAACAATTGGCGCAGCTCCGCGTGCCAGCGCGCGCACCAGGGGAAGGCACCGAGCAGCACCTGCTCGAGGGGGATTTCGGCGTTCACGGCGCGGGAGTAGATCGCGAGGCACGTTCCCTTGGTGGGGAAGCGGCTCTCGGTCTTGGAGAAGCCGAGTTCGTGGCGGATGAGATTCATCAGATCGGCGGAGTCTTCGCGATCATGGATGGTGAAGGCGGGATCGAGCCCGATGGCGCCAGCATATTCGCGTAGCAGCCTGGCGCCGATTGCGTGAAACGTGCCGGCCCAGGCGAGGACATCGCCGCCGCCCTTGCCGCCCAGCGCCTCGGCGCAGATGCGCTCGACCCGGCGCGTCATCTCGGCGGCGGCGCGGCGGGAGAAGGTCATCAGCAACATCCGCTGCGGATCGGCGCCCAGGAAGATGAGATGCGCAACCCGATGGGCGAGTGTGTTCGTCTTGCCGGAGCCAGCGCCCGCGATGATGAGCAGCGGCCCCCCGGCGGAGGTCGACGAGCCGTCAACAAGGCCGTACTCGACGGCGCGGCGCTGTTCGGTGTTGAGCTTTTCGAGATAGGCGACGGTGGTCATGGGCGAATCGGCAGGGTGAGCGGGCCCGCAGACTGAACCATAATTCCTGTTTTGTTCGCAATGGGGGCGTACCACGGCGTAGGGGAGGGCGAAGCTGGCGGCCCGGTTCGAATTTCCGTGAGGCGCCAGCTACTGACGCTCTGCGACGAGGCAAGAGCCACAGCGTCCAAGCAATATGGCAAAACCAGTGTCTGCTGCGCCATGTATATATGCGCCATGATCATGATTCGAGAAGCGCAGCGCGCTTGAAAAAGACGATACTATTCAACGATGACGTCGCGCGTCAGCAGTTCGGTCTCCATGAAACGCAGCGTGCGTAGGTCGATCGACACATAGATCTTTAGCCGCACAAGCGTGCGGATCGTCGTTTCGACTTCGGTCGGAATAATGTCGTCGTCCTTGTCCCGCAATTCGGTCTCGTCCACAAAGTGCAGCCTCACGGCGAGGACCGTGTTGGCCTGGAGAATCAATCCGATCTTGGTGTCATCAAAGGCCGCGACGTCGTACCCGTCGACGCTGACGATTTCGTCGAGTTGGGCTCCCAGAACGGAGACGTCGGACAAGGAGCCGCAATAGGCGAAGTCCAGAAAATCCAGGTCGGCGGCGATGGCTTCTGTCAGCTGGTCATCGAAACCGGGCGCTGCAAAGATCTCGTCGGCTATCGCTTCGAAGTCGCCTCCGCCTTCCGCGGTGGCGGCGGCTAGAATATCCTCTATCGTCTCTAGAGCGAGAAGCGTAGCGTGCTCCCCTACAGCCTTGCGGAGGGCTGTATCGCCGCTCACCACATACATCGATATCTCATTGCTTTTGCAGTAGCGGGCGAGTGCCTCGACGACGAAGGCGTCAGGAAACTCCTTGCTGCCGCGGTGATCAAATGGCGGGGTGCCGGCGAAATAGCGATCAAACACCCCCCGCGCCGGAATCTCCAACGCCAGAACGGAATGACTGCGGAAGCGTTTGATCAAGGCGTCGATGAAACCTGTCCACGCCTTCTCGCCGAGATCTGAGCCATCAACGTCCTTCACGGTAACGTTGCCCTCGCCAGTGAGTTGGGCAATGCGGTTGAAATCCCGGGCGAGCCGCTTGGCTTCGGCCGCCATGACGAGTGCAGCTTCTTTTAGCTGCCGGTGAGTCTCGGCAAGAGTGATGTCGGTTACATGCAGGGCGACGCGTCCCTCCTCGATTTGCTTTGCGAGCAATGCGAAAGGTGTGTTCGAGATGTTGAAGCCGGCGCGACGGTATACCTCGGTGTCGAGGAAGACATGCCGTGTCCGCAGTGGCTCTGTCGGATTTCGTACGGGTTTGGTCATCTCAACTGGCTCGCTTTAATGGAAGCGGTCTTGAACCACAAATTCCGCTAGCAGGCTCTGCCCGGCCTCGCTTAGGTCTTGGCGCCGTCCGACTCTCTCGGGCCCTCGCCAAGCCATTCGGCCGGCACCAGCTTGTCGTTGCCGCGCCATTGATGAACCAGGGTTACGCCCTCGATCTCGCCCCAGACGTCTGCGCCCGCGTGGTCCAGGACGATCGCTTGCAGCTGGCCCTTCGCCCGCGCGATCTCCTTTCCCATGGCTTCGAACACCTTCCGCACCGCTGCGATATCTTCGTCTCTGGACCGGCCGAGCGGACTCACCGCGTCGACGACGTCGAAGCCGCGGGGGAAGTAGACTTGGCTGGGCTGGTCGTAAATTAACATCCCAGGAACAGGATGGTTGACCTCGCCGGTGAAGAAGCGCTGCAGGGCGAGCGTGACGGCCACATGATAAGCGAGCCAGTTCGCGCCGCTGCCGATTTCCCAGAGGTAGTCCTCGCGCTCGGTATGGATGACCTTGATCGTTAAGTCGTTGATGACGAGCTGGATCGGGGCGTTCGGCCACTCGGAATCCAAAGTGGGGATGATTGTCGCGGCGAAAATCTCGATCTGGCGTAGCGCATTCGCAGTCTTTCGACTGACCTGGGCCTCGGAATAGATGCTCCGCAACTCCACGATCCGGGCCTTAAGCCGCGCGACCTCCTCCACCGCATCGGAGCCCTCCTCGGATCGGTCAAACGACGCGAGCGCCTGCTCGAGCCGGCCGATGAACCGCTCGATGCGGTCCTGCCGATAGGTCGCTTCACGCACCTGGGCTGACCGCTGCTCCAGCAGGGAGATTTCCTGCCGGACGGCCGTGAGCCGGGCGGTAGCCATCTCCACCTCTCCGCGCAACCTGAGGCGCTCTTTGTCAAAGGCGTCCGACAGGCTGGGCTGGGTGCGCAGCTGCACGTCGATGCCGGCCAGAGCCTCGGTCAGAGCGTCGAGCTTGTCGCGCCCGCCTTCGCTCAGGGTCACGACCGGGTCACTCGCGTCATCCGCCCGGGCGCGAAGCCAGCTGGCGATATTGAGGCGATCGCGCTGGATCCGGATGGCGGAACCGAAGGTCTCACTTGTGCTCAGCAGGCGCTGAATCTCATTCAATTTCTGCCGTTGATCGGCCAAGTTCGCCGCGGCGTCACTTTCGGCCTGACGCAGAACGTGGAGCTGCTGCATTGTTGGCTCGATGGTGTCGAGGGTCGCGAAAGCTGCGCGCGTGTTCATGCTCGCCGCGCGCCGCAGGAGATCGACCACCTGGCTCCATTCGGTCGGGATGATTGTGTCGACCGGAAGGAGGCCGAACTCGATCGCATTGCGGAGCCAGGCTTGGGTTTCGATCTGCCAGGCATGGACCGCCGTCTTGGCGGCCTGCAAAGCCGCCTCCTTGCGCCGCAAGTCGCGAGTCAGCCTCTCGATCTCCCAGCGCGCTGCAAGCATCTCCGGCGTCAGCGCGCCCAGGACGTATGGGAAGATCGCCTTCAGTTTCTCCCGATGCTCGGTCGTATCGGCGTTGAAGTACATTACCATCGGGTTCGCCACGATGTATTGCGGCTGGAACGTAAAGGCCATCAGATCGCGGAAGCTGACGCGCGCGATCTCGGCGTCCGGATTCAATCCGAGCTGGGAGAGGCCCGCGAGCTTGTCCAGCATCCGCTTGACGGTGTCGGAGGTGGTGTTCTTGGTCGGCGCCTCGGCCGGCACCTCGACGGTGTTCCCCTCAAGGATGAACATGTCCCCAGTCTGGCGTGCGTCGCCGGGCTCGCGTCGCGCCAGCAGCTTCTGCCCTTCCATGGTTTCGATCACGATGCCGAACCACGAACAGGCGGTCCGGATGGTACCGACCGGGATACCGCATTTCCCTGACGCAAGGCAGTAGTCGATGATCGGGATCACCGCCGACTTCCCGGTCTTGGACGCGCCGCTGATGACGTTGACCATTCCTGGCTCGAACTCGACCACCCGCGGGGCGTACCCGGCCCTGGACCAAAGGATCAGCTTGAGGATTTGGAAGTGCATCAGGGTTGCACCTGCAGCAGGGAGAAGACTTGGTTTGCCGGCAACCGGGCAAACCAGCGACCAACTTTCTCGGCGCTCGCGACATGGTGCTTCAGTCGCTCCGGCGGTGCCGGCGGCTTGGCCTCATTCGCACGGACCACGCCAGTGTCATAGTCGATATTCAAGAGCTTCGCCGAGATGCCCGCTCCGAGGGACTCCAGCGTCAAGCCGCGCATGGCGAGGGCTCGGTCGTGGACCGCAAACAGCCGTTCACGCTCCTCGCCCAGCTTGGCCACGAACTTCGCCAGACCAGAGCTCTGGTTCGTCGATCGGATTACCCGCATAGTCGGCCCATGCAGGACGAGCGGCAGTGTCAGGAAGAAAAACGTCAGGATGGGAAGATCGCCGACCTCCTCCGCCTGATACCCTCGCCCGAAATTCCATAGCAGGAACGAACCGAACGCCGGATTCTGGACGAGGGCGACAGGCGACATTTTGCGCTCCGTCATGGGCCTACTCCTCAGGGAAAAGCATCTTGTACGAGGGATGCCAGCCCACGCGCCGCATGTCAGCTAGGCAGTTGTAGGCTCCGGCCACGAAGTGGCTCGGCAGCGCCTGACCGTCCAACGGCAGGGTAGTATTGGTGCACTGGCGGTAGACGGCCCGCCCCCGGGACGATCGTGCCCCTGGAGAT
>NZ_LUUM01000281.1:0-38409 GCF_001644125.1 Methylosinus sp. R-45379 | reverse complement strand
CGGCGGCGTAATGCACGGCGATGGCCGATCTTCCGCCGAGCTGGATCTTGGAGCCGTCCGAGAGCGTGACCATGCGCGTCTCGCCGGCGGCGGTGCGGAAATCGGCGCTCCAGAGCAGGCGCAGCGAATCGAAGCTCGCCACGGCCGCCAGAGTGGCGGCCAGCGCGGCGGCGTAGGCCATGCGTCGCCGCCGCCGAGCCGCGAGGGCGTCGACGCGGCGCGGCTTCAAAGCCTTCACCTCGCCGCAGAGCGCGCAAATATAGGCGAAGGCCGCGGCGTTGGCCGGATCGGCGATCCAGGCCTCGAAGGCGGCGATCTCGGCGCTCGACATGTCGCCGGCGTCGCGCCGCACCCACCAGGCGACGGCGGAGTCCTGCGAGGCGCTCTCCTGCGGCGCGGGATGTTTGTGGGCGGCCATAGATCGAAACTCGCTCCTCACACATACAGACGAACGACGGCCGGAATCGCGGATGCCTCGCCGGGAATTTTTCTACTGCACCGCGCTTCGGCAGCGCTTTATGGCGATGCGCAAATGCCGGTCCACCATATTGCGGGAAATGCCGAGACGCCGCGCGATCTCGTCCTGCGGGACGTCGTGATGCATGCGCAGGACGAAGACCTCGCGGCATTTGGGCGGCAGCGTCTCGATCGCCGCGGTAAGAATCCGCGCGCGGCGGTCCGCTTCCAGAGTCTCGTCGGCGGAGGGCTCGTCCGAGGGCGCGTCACAGCTCTCCGGATCGGCGACGAAGAGCTTGCTCTCGAGCTTGCGCCGGCGCGAAAAATCCATCGCCAGATTGACGGCGGTGCGGCGCAGATAGGCCGGCGGATCGGATATTTCTTCGGTCATGTCGCGATGCATGACGCGCAGAAACGCCTCCTGCACGATGTCCGGCGCGTGATCGGGACCGACCCGCCGCGTCAGCAGGCGCGTCAGATCGCGTTGCGTGCGCGCGAAGAGCTCGCGCAAAATCGAAAATCTCGTGTTGGGCATCGGCGCCATCCGTCGCAGCGTCGCCCGGGCGCGGGGGCGTCCGGTGCGTCGATCGGCGTATCGAAACGGCGGCCGCGATCGCGGCGCGCCGCGCGATCAGGCGAGGGGAGGGGCGCGGGACGACCAGGAGCTGGCCCAGCCGGCGGGTCCGCGCTGCGGCGGCGCTGTCGAGGCATAGGCGACGAAGGCGAAAGCGACCGGCGCGAGGGTCGGCTCCGCGGACGGTGGCTCGGCGAGGCTCGGCAGATCGCGGCTGGCGACGCAGAGAATGCAGCAGGGCGCATGATCGCGCTCCGCCGGCGGCGCGCCGTCTCTGTGCGGCTCGCAATAGGCGGAGGCCGAGACGCCGCCCGCCAAAGGCGCATCATGCGCTCGGACCAGCGAGGCGGCGACGAGGGCCTGCAGCGCGAAAAGGCAAAGCGCCAGCGCCGAGACGAGCGCGCGCCTCGCCGTGGAGACGTCCGACCAGCGCCGTGACCTCAGCTTCGCCATGCGCGAAACTAGCGCCCGGAAATTTCCGCGGTCAATGCGATCGTCGCGCTCGCGGCGAAAAGTCGGGGCCTGTCACAAAATTGCGACACCCGCGCCGGCGCCTCTTGCAGGTCGCAAAAAGCGCTCCCACATGGAATTCAGCGCGGGCCGTAGCGGACGCGCTTTCATCCCCGGCGCGAGCGGGGACGAACATCCCGATCGCGCTTCCACTGTCGCTTCTAGGAGGACAATGACATGCGTCCCTTCGATCTTTCCCCCCTCTATCGCTCGACCGTCGGCTTCGATCGTCTCTTCTCCCTGCTCGACCAGGGTCCGGGCGCGGAGGCGGCTCCGACCTATCCGCCTTATAATATCGAGCGCACCGGCGAGAACGACTATCGCGTGACCTTGGCCGTGGCCGGCTTTGCGCGTGAGGATTTCTCCATCGAGACGCGCGAGAACACGCTGACCATCAAGGGCGCGAAAGACCCGCAGCCCGAGACCGGCGGCGTCAAGCGCGAGATGCTGCATCAAGGCATCGCCGCGCGCGCCTTCGAGCGCCGCTTCCAGCTCGCCGATCATGTCGTCGTGACTGGGGCGACCCTCGCCAATGGCTTGCTGCATGTCGATCTGGTCCGCCAGATTCCCGAGGCGCAGAAGCCGCGCCGCATCGAGATCGGCGGCGGCGTTCCGGCGCAGACGATCGACGCCAAAGCCGCCTGATCTCAGGCCGCATCCCTCCTCGGCAAAAAAAATCGAGGCGTCCCGCGAGGGACGCCTCTTTTTTCGCTCAGCCGCCGGGCGTCGGCTTGGGCGGCTCGCCCGCGGGCGGCGCCTTGGATTGCTCCGCCGAGACCGGATTGGCGGGAGCCGCAGCGGCGGGCGTCGGCGTGGCGGGCGTCGCTGGAACGATGGTCTGTGGCGCCGGCGCCGCCTGCTGATGGCCGACGGCGGCGGGTTCCGGAGCGGCCGCATGCGGCGGCTCGGGAGCGGCTTGGATCGGCTGGGCAGGGGCGGCGGCAGGAGAAGGAGAAGGAGAAGGAGAAGGAGAAGGAGCGGACGCGGGCGCCGAGGCCGCGCCTTGCGGCGGGGTCGGACCAGAGTGCTGTTGCGCCGGCGCCTTGCGCTCGGCCGGCTTCGCGGCGGCGGGCTTGGGAGCCGTCGGCCTGTCTTGCGGAGCGGCGGCGCGCGCCGGCGGCTTGGTCGCCTCGGAGGGCGGCGAATGGGGCGGGCGCTGCGTCTCGGCGTTCTCCTGCCTGATGGCGGCATGGGCGCGCGCCGGCGTCTCCGCGCGACGAGCGGGAGCGGCCGATTGCGGCGCGGGGCGACGCGGCTCGCCGCCGAGGCCGGGCACGACCAGAGGATCTTCCGCGGCGCTGGCTCGAGGCCCGTCATAGGACTCCGGCCCAGGCCCGCCACGATAGGCGGCGGGCGGCGCTTCGACGAAGCCCGGCCCGCCCTCCGGCCCAATGCGCCAGGAGCGCAAAATCTCGCCCTCATAGGGGTCGATCAGAAAGCGCCGATAATGGCTGCGGCGGTCCACGCCTGTCGCCACCACCTGATCGCCGCGTCGGCCGAGCCCGCCGACGAGGCGAAATCCCTCCTCGCTCAAAATCCCGGCGATCGCTTGCGGCGTAGCGTTGGGCGCGGGCTCCGGAATCGGCTGGTGAAAGGCGTAGCCGAAGGGGCGAAAGAAGAAATCCGCCGCGGCCGGCGTCGGCACCGCCATCGGCGCGAGGCTCGCGATCGCGAGCAAGAGCTTCGGCCGCAGTCTCGATAGCGTCATGAACCGCTCCACATCCATCTGGTCGTCTGGCCCCGTCTCGATTGCCGAGCTTGGGCGACCATTGCGGCGAGCTTTGGACGCAGCCGGCGCGCGCCGGCGGTGGAATGCGCCAGGAATTCGGTTTTGTAGCGGCAGATTGCTTGTGCGAGGGACGCAAATCTGGCAACAATATTTCCCGCCGATATGTCAGCCATGCTGACCATTCTGCGCCAATGACGCTCGCGCGACCCTGCGAGCGAAGCTATGATTTCGACGACAGAGGACGGGGACGCGGGCGCGGCGATCGGGCCGAGCCGCCTCCGGACTCGCCCGGGAGACGCCGCCATGACCGCGATCGACGCCAGAGACCCCCTCCTGCCGCAGGCTCAGGGCCTCTACGATCCGTCCAAAGAGCATGATTCCTGCGGCGTCGGCTTCGTCGCCAATCTGCACAACGCCAAGAGCCACGAGATCGTCGAGATGGGTCTGCAGATCCTGCTCAATCTCGATCATCGCGGCGCCGTGGGCGCGGACCCCAAGCTCGGCGACGGCTGCGGCATTCTCGTGCAGATCCCGCACCAGTTCTTCGCGGAAGAATGCGCCAAGCTCGGCTTCGCCCTGCCGGAGCCCGGCCATTACGCCATCGGCCAATTCTTCCTCTCGCGCGACGAGGCGGAGCGCGCCAAGGCGAAGGAATTCATCGAAGCCGCCGCCGCGAGCCAGGACCTCGTCGTGCTCGGCTGGCGCGACACGCCGGTCGATTCGAGCGATCTCGGCGAGGCGGTGAAGGCGGTCGAGCCGGTGCATGGGCAGGTCTTCATCGGCCGCGGCCCCTTAGTGACCGACGATGTCGATTTCGAGCGCCGCCTCTATCTCGCGCGCAAGACCGCCTCCAACGAGATTTACGCGCGTGGGCCGGCGGCTCGCGAGCATTATTCGGTTTCAGTGTCCTCGCAGACCATCGTCTACAAGGGCATGGTGCTGGTCTCGCAGCTCGGCGAATATTTCCTCGATCTGAAAGACCCGCGCTTCATCAGCGCCATCGCGCTCGTGCATCAGCGCTTCGCGACGAACACTTTCCCGTCCTGGCGCCTCGCGCACCCTTACCGCTTCGTCGCGCATAATGGCGAGATCAACACGCTGCGCGGCAATCTCAACTGGATGGCCGCGCGGCAGGCTTCCGTCGCCTCGCCGCTATTCGGCAACGACATAGAGAAGCTGTGGCCGATCTCCTATGAGGGCCAGTCGGACACCGCCTGTTTCGACAATGCGCTCGAGTTTCTCGTGCAGGGCGGCTATTCGCTCGCTCATGCGGTGATGATGCTGATCCCCGAGGCTTGGTCCGGCAATCCGCTGATGGATGGCGACCGTAAGGCCTTTTATGAATATCACGCCGCGCTGATGGAGCCCTGGGACGGTCCCGCCGCCATGGCCTTCACGGACGGCCGCCAGATCGGCGCGACGCTGGACCGCAACGGCCTGCGTCCGGCGCGCTATCTCGTGACCGAGGACGGACTCGTCGTCATGGCGTCGGAGATGGGCGTGCTGCCGATCCCCCAAGACAAGATCGTGCAGAAGTGGCGCCTGCAGCCGGGCAAGATGCTGCTCGTCGATCTCGAGCAGGGACGCATCGTCTCCGACGACGAGATCAAGAAGGAGCTCGCCTCCTCGCATCCCTATAAGCAATGGCTCGAGCGCACGCAGATCGTGCTCGAGGATCTGAAGCCCGTCGAGCCGCGCGCCTCACGCGCCGATGTGTCATTGCTCAATCGTCAGCAGGCCTTCGGCTATTCGCAGGAGGAGCTCGATCTGCTGCTCTTCCCCATGGCCGTCACCGGCCAGGAGGCGGTCGGCTCCATGGGCACGGATACGCCGATCTCGGCGCTCTCCGACAAGCCCAAGCTGATCTACACCTATTTCAAGCAGAACTTCGCGCAGGTCACCAATCCGCCGATCGATCCGATCCGCGAGGAATTGGTGATGAGCCTCGTCTCCTTCATCGGCCCGCGCCCGAATATTCTCGATCACGAGGGTTCGGCGAAGCGCAAGCGGCTCGAGGTGCGTCAGCCCATCCTCACCAATGAGGACCTCGAGAAGATCCGCTGTATCGGCCATATCGAAGACAGCTTCGACACCAAGACGCTGGACATCACCTATGACGCCGCGACCGGCGCCGCCGGCCTGCGCGAGGCGCTGAACCGGCTCGGCGAGCGCGCCGAGAAGGCGGTGAACGGAGGCTATAACATCATCATCCTCTCCGACCGCATGGTGGGGCCGGATCGCATTCCGATTCCGGCGCTGCTGGCCACGGCGGCCGTGCATCATCATCTCATTCGTCGCGGCCTGCGCACCTCGGTCGGCCTCGTCGTCGAGACGGGCGAAGCGCGCGAGGTGCATCATTTCGCGCTGCTCGCGGGCTATGGCGCGGAGGCGATCAACCCCTATCTCGCCTTCGAGACGCTCGAGGCTTCGACCGAGGAATTCCCCTCCGACGTCGATGGGCAGACGGCGATCAAGCGTTTCATCAAGGCGGTCGACAAGGGCCTGCTGAAGGTCATGTCCAAAATGGGCATCTCGACCTATCAGTCCTATTGCGGCGGGCAGATTTTCGACGCCGTCGGCCTCGCGCAGAGCTTCATCGACGAATTCTTCCGCGGCACGACAACGCGCGTCGAGGGCGTCGGCCTCGACGAGATCGCGGCCGAGACGGTGCGCCGTCACAAGGACGCTTTCGGCGATGTGGCCATCTATCGCGACGCGCTGGACGTCGGCGGCGATTACGCTTTCCGCATTCGCGGTGAGGCGCATAGCTGGACGCCGCATACGGTGTCGCTGCTGCAGCACGCCGTGCGCGCCAATGCGCAGGACAAATATCGCGCCTTCGCGCAGCATTTGAACGAGCAGGACGACAAGCTGCTCAATCTGCGCGGTCTGTTCCGCGTCAAGACGGCGGAGGAAGATGGACGCGCGCCCGTGCCGCTCGACGAGGTCGAGCCGGCGAGCGAACTCGTCAAGCGCTTCTCCACCGGCGCCATGTCCTTCGGCTCCATCTCGCGCGAGGCGCACACGACTCTCGCCATTGCGATGAACCGCATCGGCGGCAAGTCCAACACGGGCGAGGGCGGCGAGGAGCCGGAGCGCTTCAAGCCGCTGCCCAATGGCGACAGCGCGCGCTCGGCGATCAAGCAGGTGGCCTCTGGGCGTTTCGGCGTGACGGCGGAATATCTCGTCAACTCCGACATGATCCAGATCAAGATGGCGCAGGGCGCGAAGCCCGGCGAAGGCGGACAATTGCCGGGCGACAAGGTCGATGCGGTGATCGCCAAAGTGCGCCATTCGACGCCGGGCGTCGGCCTCATCTCGCCGCCGCCGCATCACGACATTTATTCGATCGAGGATTTGGCGCAGCTGATCTTCGATTTGAAGAATGTGAATCCGCGCGCCGATGTGTCGGTGAAGCTCGTCTCCGAGGTCGGCGTCGGCACGGTCGCCGCCGGAGTCTCCAAGGGCCGCGCCGATCATGTGACGATCTCCGGCTATGACGGCGGCACGGGCGCCTCGCCGCTCACCTCCATCAAGCACGCGGGTAGCCCGTGGGAGATCGGCCTCGCCGAGACGCATCAGACCTTGGTGCTGAACAATCTGCGCGCGCGCATCGCCGTGCAGGTCGACGGCGGCCTGCGCACGGGCCGCGACGTCATCGTCGGCGCGCTGCTCGGCGCGGACGAGTTCGGCTTCGCGACCGCGCCGCTGATCGCGGCAGGCTGCGTGATGATGCGCAAATGCCATCTCAACACTTGCCCCGTGGGCGTCGCGACGCAGGACCCTGTGCTGCGCAAGCGCTTCGTCGGCCAGCCCGAGCATGTCATCAACTTCTTCTTCTTCGTCGCCGAAGAGGTTCGCGAGCTGATGGCGCAAATGGGCTATCGCCGCTTCGACGAGCTGATCGGCCAGATGCAGATGCTCGACAAGGAGAAGGCGCTCGCCCATTGGAAGGCGAAGGGACTCGATTTCTCCAAGCTGTTCCACAAGCCGGCGGGCGAGGGCGCCGCGATCCGTCACAGCCTCACGCAGGATCACGGCCTCGACAAGGTTCTCGACAACAAGCTCATCGAGGCGGCGCGCGCCTCGATCGACCGCGGCGCGAAGACCTCCATCGAGACGGCGATCCGCAATGTCGATCGCTCGACCGGCGCCATGCTGTCAGGCGAGGTCGCACGCGTCTATGGCCTCACCGGCCTGCCGGAGGACACGATCGATATTCGCGCCGCCGGCACGGCGGGGCAGAGCTTCGGCGCCTTTCTCGCGCGCGGCGTGACGCTGCGTCTCGAGGGCGAGGCGAACGACTATGTCGGCAAGGGACTCTCGGGCGGCAAGGTCATCGTCTATCCCTCGCGCGAGGCCAAGCAGATCGTGCCGGAGAAGTCGATCATCGTCGGCAACACCGTGCTCTATGGCGCCGTGGGCGGCGAGGCCTATCTGCGCGGCGTCGCGGGCGAGCGTTTCGCCGTGCGCAACTCCGGCGCCTATGCGGTCGTCGAGGGCGTCGGCGACCATGGCTGCGAATATATGACCGGCGGCGTCGTCGTCGTGCTCGGCCCGACGGGCCGCAATTTCGCGGCCGGCATGTCGGGCGGCGTGGCCTATGTGCTGGATGAGGACGGCGGCTTCGCCGAGCGCTGCAATCTGTCGATGGTCGATCTCGAGCCGGTGCGCGACGAGGAGACCGCGATGACGCAGGCCTATCATCAGAGCGGCGACCTAGAGCAGCATGGCCGCGTCGATGTGATGACCGATATGACGCGCTTCGACGCCGAGCGTCTGAAGCATCTCATCTCCAATCATCTGCGCTACACGGGCTCGACGCGCGCGCGCGCGATCCTCGACGATTGGGAGAGCTATAAGCCGAAGTTCCGCAAGGTGATGCCGGTCGAATATCGCCGCGCGCTCACCGAGCTTCTGGCGCGCAGCCAGAGCGGCGAGAAGCTGAAAGCGGCCGGCGAGTGAGGCGGCCGCCGGCGCGCGTCACGCCGCCGGCGCCTCGACCCGAATGTGAAGGACTTCCGGGGGCGCGCCGAAGCGCACCGGAAGCGCCGTGCATCCCAATCCGCCGGAGACGACGAGATGCTTGTCGTCCTCGACGATATGTCCATGGACATAGCGATTGCCATAGAAGGACGGCACGATGGGCGCCCAGCCGAAGAGGCGCACCTGGCCGCCATGCGTATGTCCGCAGAGCGTCAGCGCGACGCGCTCGGGCACGCGCGGAAAAATGTCGGGCTCATGCGCCAATAGGATCACCGGATCGTCGGTCGTGACCTCGGCGAGCGTCCCCGGCAGATCGTCCAGCCCATTCCATCGGCGCCGACCGGTCGGTATCGCGAATTGGTCGGCCAGACCTGCGAGCCAGAAGGGGCGCGCGCCGCGGGTCAGACACACGGCCGCATTCTCATAGACCGGAATGCCATTGGCCTCGAGCGCCGCTCGCGCGATCGTCTCGTGGCGGCCGCGATGCTGCGCGGTCTCGTCGTCCCACATGTCGTGATTGCCGAGGATCGCATGGACGCCGAGCGGAGCCGATAGGCGGGACAGAGCGCGCGCCCATTGCGGCGCCGGAATCGGCGTCGCGAAACGATGCAATCCGGCGACATAGTCGCCGAGCAGCACGATGACGTCCGGCCGCAGCGCATTCATGCGATCGACGATCGCGTCTATGCGCTCGAGCGACATCCACGGGTCGCAGGCGTGCAGATCCGAGAGCGCCGCGATCTCGAGCGCGAAACCCTTCGGCCAGACGCGCGGCGCAATGTGATAGCGGGCGACGCGCGGCTCCATCAGCGGCTCATAGCCGAAGGCGTAGGCCGCTCCCGCGAAAGCGGAAGCCGCCCCCGCTATCGCGCCTCTGAGAAAGGCGCGCCGAGTCAGCATGAGCATGGCGATTCCCTCACGAGCAGTTGCACGACATTCAAGCCGACGAATGCGTCGGTTTCGAGTCGCGCTGCTCTGGCGCCGATCAGTTCATCGCGTAGGGAAGGGGCCTTCGTCGAGAAAATAGCCATAGACGGGCGGCGAGCGCTGCGGAATAGGATCGACCGCGGTATAGGCGCCGGGCCGATAGGCGCGATCATAGGGATTGCCGGCGTGTGAATAATAGGCCTGCCCAACATAGGGAGCGGCAGCAGTTTCACTGCGATAGCGAATTGGCCGCCGCCATTGCGCCGCCTCTTCCGTGGCCACGCGATAGCGCTGCGGCGCAATTGCCGCGCCTGCGTAACCCTCATGCGGATAATAGGCCGGCTCGGCATAAGGGATGGAAGCTGCTTCGCTGGCGCGATGGCGAATGGGCTGCCGCCCTTGCGTCACATCTTCCGTTGGAACACGATAGCGCGGCGGCGCGACGGCCGCGCGGGCGTAATCCTCGTGCGAATAATCGGCCGGCTCCGCATAGGGGACGGGAGCTGTTTCGCTGGCGCGATAACGGATCGGCTGCCGCCATGACGTCGCTTCTTCCGCCGCGACGCGATAGCGACGGGGCGCGATGGCGTCGCGGGCATAGCTCGGCTCCTCCTCGCGCCAATGGCGCGCCGGACGAGCGGCGGGATGGAACGGCTGAAAATTCGCGGTCGCCCGCGGCGCGAAATCATTGGGGCCGAGCCCGCGAATGACGACCGGTCCGCGCGCGCCGGCGTAGGAGGACGCGGGAACGCCCGCGAGCGCGGCCAGCATGGCCGCAGACAGAATCGTCGCACTGATACGCATAATCGACGCCTTTCGTCTCGAAGCGGAGCGCGACAGGATGGAAATATGCGCCGACGTCTCAAATCGGCGCGGCTTCCCGTCGCGCGCCTCATCGGAGCAAGGCGCGTTCCCAATTCATTAACCTTGGCGTGTCAGCCGAGCTTGGCTTTCAGCGCATGGCTCGCGAGCGTCTTGCCGAGCGACCACACCGCCCCCGGAGCGTGATGCGCGTCGGCGATGACCTTGTCGAAGGAGCGCTCGATCCAATCGCAATCGAAATCATCGATGGTGAGCGGCGGCAGCAGCTTGATCGTGTGATTGCCATGGCCGGCGACCTGCGTCAGCACCTTGTGCTGCTCGAACAAAGGTATGCTGATGAGCTGGCAGAACAGGCCGGAGTTGACGGTCTCCAGCAGGTTCCATGCGGCTTTCAGCTTCAGCGAGCGCGGCTCGCCGAACTCGATTCCGATCATCAAGCCTTTGCCGCGCACATCGGCGACGAGCTCGTAGCGCTCGGCCATGACGCGGAAGGCTGCGAGCAGACGCTCGCCCTTGGCGGCGGAATTCTCGACGAGCTTCTCGCTCGCCATGACCTCGAGAGTCGCGAGGCCGGCGGCCATTGCGAGATCGTTCTTGCCGAAGGTGGAGCCATGCACGACCGCGCGATCCATGCGGTCGAACATTTTGTCGAAGATCCATTTGCGCGTCAGCACCGCGCCGACCGGCACATGGCCGCCCGACAGCGCCTTGGCGACGAGCAGGAGATCGGGCTCGACGCCATAATGCTCCACGGCGAAAAATTTTCCCGTGCGGCCGAGGCCGGTCTGAATCTCGTCGGCGACGAGCAAGGTTCCGTATTTGCGGCAGAGCGCCGCAGCCTGCGCGAGATAATCCTGCGCAGGCATGTTCACGCCCTTGCCCTGAATGGGCTCGACGAAGAAGGCCGCGACGTCGCGATGGCGCAGCGCCTCCTCGAGCGCGGCGAGATCGTCGAAGGGAATCTCACGCGTATCGGGGAGCAGCGGGCCGAAGCCCTTCTTGAAAATCTCGTCGCCATTGAGCGACAACGCGCCATAAGTGAGGCCGTGGAAGGAATGCGCGCAATGGAGAACCCCCGCACGGCCCGTCGCCGCGCGCGAAAACTTGATCGCCGCCTCGACCGCCTCCGTGCCGGAATTGGCGAAAAAAACTTTCTCCATATAAGGCGCGAAGCCGAGCAGCCGTTCGGCGAGCAGCGCGGCGGGGACCGACACGTCGAGCTGCACGAGATTGGGAAGCTCGGCGCCGAGCACGCTCATCAACGCCTCACGCAGCGCGGGATGATTGCGGCCGATCGCGAACACGCCCCAGCCGCTCAGCAGGTCGAGATAGCGCGCGCCCTTGCGGTCGTAGAGATATTGGCCGACGCCGCGCACGAATCCGACGTCATAGCCTATGGTCTTCAGCACGCGCACCCACATCTCGTTGAGATGCTGCGAGTGCAATGCGAAACGCTCGTTCTCCCGCTCGGCATAGAGAGAGGCGAGATCGAAATTCGGGGCGCCGTCACGTTGCGCCAATTCACGATCGTCTCGCGGTGTGATGAAGCTCATTCGTTCGAAGTCCGTGCTTTCAAGGGCTGCGTGCGATCTTCTCGCGGGAATTGCGGCTCGTCGGCTGCGCCACCATCGGGCGGCGACGCACTATGTCGCGGCTTCGCGACGGCCGCAACATATGGACGAGCATATTGTTTCGCGCCGCTCTGTCCAGCGCCGCGCGCGCCCTGAGGGGCCGAGCCGCTCGCAAATGCGGCCGAAAGCCGCTCTGGCGCCCAATCACGCCGCTTTGATGGCGAAGATCGAAGCCGAAACATGCGCGCGAGGAGCCCCAAAGAGCCGTGATCGCGCATTGGCGACGCTCGTACGGTATTTCGCGTAACCTGCGCCGAGGTCGCGGAACGCCAAGCATTTTCGGGCTTTGTATCCACAGCGAAGGCGCACGAAACAAAAAAGTCGGTTGGAGGAAAGCGTGGCGATGATATCTTAACCACAGTGATTCACGGGCGAGCGTCGCGATTCGAGTCTTCGAAGGCGAGCGGAGCGCATTCGTTCCGAATCGGCAGGGGGAGTTGGTCTGTTGGGCGCAAAAATTTCATTCCAGAATGAGTTGAGCGCGTCGACCATCAATGTCGAAAATGGTGAAGCCGGACTCGATCTCGTCGAAGTGTCCGGAACCATCAAGTGGTTCGACGTTTCGAAGGGATACGGATTTGTCGTTCCCGATGATGGCGGCGCAGATATTCTCTTGCATGTGACCATCCTACGTCGTTCCGGATTCCAGTCCGCCTATGAGGGCGCGCGCGTCGTCTGCGAGGCGCAGAAGCGCGTGAAGGGCATGCAGGTGTTTCGCGTCGTCGGCATGGACGAGTCGACGGCCGTTCATCCTTCGCAGAACGGCGCCGTCCGCACCCATGTCCAAGTGACGCCGTCGAGCGGCTATGAGATCGCCATAGTCAAATGGTTCAACCGGGTGAAAGGCTTCGGCTTCCTGACCCGCGGCGAGGGCACCGACGATATCTTCCTGCACATGGAGACGGTGCGCCGCTATGGACTCGCCGAGCTGAAGCCCGGGGACAGTGTTCTGGTGCGCTATGGCGACGGCCCCAAGGGCCTCATGGCGACCGAAGTGCGGCCGCTCGAATCGGCGCTGCCGGCCTCTCATTAGAGGCCGAGCGACAGGCGCGTTTCCGGGCCGCTTTTTATTTCCCGACCGCAATGGCAGAATGACCGTCGAAGCGCTGGCGTTTCGACGGTGTCTCGATGCGCTCGGCGGCCTGGATGCGGCGAGGGTGAGCATGTCTGGTGAGGTGTCGCGGAGCGTTTTCGGCGTCATAGCCGCGTTTTTCGTCCTTCTCTTTTGCGCGGCCGTTCCCGGCCATGCGAAGGAGCCGGGATCCTCGCCGCCGCCCGCGGTCAAAATGGCCATAGAGCCGATAGAGATCGTCACCGCCTCCGGCGCGCATCGGCTGCGCGTCGAGGTGGCGCGCACGCCCGACCAGCGCGAGAAAGGCCTGATGTTCCGCGCCTCGCTCCCCGCGGACGGCGGCATGCTGTTCGATTTCCACGAGGAGCGGCCGGTCGCAATGTGGATGAAGAACACGCCGCTCTCGCTCGACATGGTCTTCGTCTCGCGCGCCGGAAAGGTCGTCTCCCTGGCGCTCGCCGCGGAGCCCTATTCGGAGCGCGTGATCTCCTCCGGCGGGCCGGCGCTCGCGGTCATCGAGCTGGCCGCCGGCGCGGCGCAGCGCCTGTCGATCGCGGTCGGCGACACGGTCAAACATCCGATTTTCGCGAGGTAGCACGGTCGGCGCGCTCGCTCGCGCTTGTGAGCGACGCGCCCTCGTGCTAGCGAGGCGTTCGGCGGAAATGGGCTCCGCGGCCTATACGCGAGACGGGGTATGGCGCAGCCTGGTAGCGCGGAAGTTTTGGGTACTTCAGGTCGCAGGTTCGAATCCTGCTGCCCCGACCATTGGCGCGGAGCCCCGCCACAGCGCCGATTTTTCGTTTCCGGCCGGCTCGCGAGCCGGCTCTTGCCGAGGCCGATATGACCGCACGCATTCACCGCCCGTCCCCCAGCGCGACGCAATCCGGTCCCGGACCGGCCAAGCCCTGGGTCCTCGAATATGAGAACGAGACCCCGCGCGAGCTCGATCCGCTGATGGGGTGGACCGGCACGTCGGACGCAAAGGCTCAGATCAGGCTGCGCTTCGGCACCAAGGAGGAGGCGATCGCCTATGCCGAGCGCAAGGCGCTCGTCTATCGCGTCGAGGAGCCCAAGCCCGGCGCTCCTTCGCGCCGCATCATTTCCTACGCCGATAATTTCAAGACGCAGCGCGTCGGCCAGTGGACGCACTGACTGCCGCAGCCTCCGCCACGGCCCCGTAGCTCAGCCGGATAGAGCAACCGCCTTCTAAGCGGTAGGTCGCTGGTTCGAATCCAGCCGGGGTCGCCAAGGAAGCAAGTATTGCGGTCGACGGCCGCCGGATCATTGGCGGCGGGAAGGGCGCAACGACCACAGCGCCCGAGACGTCGCCGGCCGAACATGCTAATTTGCGAGCGCCGACTCCGTAGCTCAGCTGGATAGAGCAACTGCCTTCGAAGCAGTAGGTCGTAGGTTCGAATCCTACCGGGGTCGCCAGCGGCTTTTGCCCGCCGTCACTTCAGCGCGAACGGCACGATCACATCCATCGCGAACATGCCGGTCGAGCGTCGATAGCCGCTTGCGCCGAAGAAGGGCGCCGCGCCGGTCAGCGATGCGTCGTAGCGCAGCTCCGGCCGCAGGGACAGGCCGGTGATCGGCAGACCTTTGGGGATTTCCGGCGTGATCGTCAGCCCGGCGGTGATCCCGAGATAGCTGGTTCCGCGCCCCTCGGGCTGGAAGATCGCCGAAGGCGTGTAGAAGCCATGCTCTATGTTCGTGTAGTCGAAATAGCCGGGATAGGCGCCGACGAAGAAATTGCTATGGTCGCGCCAAAATTCCACGCGGCCGTTTAGCTGCAGCACATCGTCGATCTTGTAAGAAACATATTGCGCGACGCCATAGCCGTTGACGCCGCGCGGGCGACGCGGAATGAGCTTGGCGTCGAAGCCGTAGATATCGGCGAGCCGGCGCAGCGCGCCTTCGGACAGTCCCGTCACCGAGAGCGCGTTCCATCCATCGTCGCGAATATAGTTTATGTCTGTGCTAAGAGTGAGCCGATCCGTCGCTTTCCAGGTGAGCGTCACATCATTGCTGTAGGACAGCGCCCGATTGGGATCGCAGGCGCATTCATACGGAATGTTCGGCCAACCGACGCCGAGCGGATCGAGCTGCATCGGATCTTCCGGCCCGATGTGAGTCGTCCCCAGAATGGTCAGCCTGTCGTCGAAGGCCTTTATGCGCAGGCCGGCCTGGAATGAGGCGGCGCTGTTGTTGTCGCCGGGCCAGCCGAGGCTGGCGCTATCGCCCGACATCACGCTCGCATGGACAAAAAGCCAGGAGGCGAGATCGGAGGAGATCATCACGCCGGTCTGCTTGAGCGGAATGCCGAAATTGAAAATATAGGAATGGCTGTAGAAAATGCTGTCGACCAGCTCGGCGCCCTCGAGCGTGACGAATTGGCCGATCTTCACATCGAATCCATTGTCCGTGATCCACGGCAGATGCACGGTCGCGAAAGCCTGCAGAATGTCGAGCTGCGTGCGGTCGCGCATCGCATAATCGAGCTCCCCCATAAAATGCGTGTAGCGCGCGTCGGAGCCGACCATCGTCTGAATCTTGAAGCCGAAGTCGAAGTCCTTCCTCGCCTTTGGATCCGGCAGGCGCTGCATGGTGAGCACGCCGGCGTTGAATTGCGGCTGATTGGCGCGATCGGTGAACAGATGGCCCCAATTGAGCTTGTTGAACGGATTGTCGAAATTGAAGGTGGAGCCGGCCTCGACGAAGCCCGTCACCGTCAATGCGTCGAGCCAGGACGGCGGCGACTTGGCTTTGCTGTTGGATTTCTTGTCCGAGCCAGATGACGCAGGCGCGCGCGAGGCGGGCGATGCAGGCCATCCGAGCAGCGCGCTGGAATCGTCCTCTTGCGCCGATGCGGGGACGACGGCGAGCATCACCGCGACGCCGCCGGCCGTGAGAGCGGCCGCGAGCGCGCGCCGCAATGTCGCGACCAGGAGCAGGAAAGCCTCTTTTTCGAAAACATAGATTGAAACGAGACGACGAAAAGCACTTTCGACCGCGCCGAAAAAATCTGGCTGCGAATGCGAGGCCTATCCGATTCCGCCAGAACGCGGGAGTCGGTTATTCCACGGCGCCGGCATGCGGCGCGGCGAGATAATCGCGCGAGCGCATCTCGATCAGCCGCGACACTGTGCGCGCGAATTCCTGCGCCTCATGTCCCGTCGGCGCGTGATAGAGATCCAGCGCCTCGCTCTCGGCGGAGAGAATCAGCCGCGTTTTCTTCTCATAGAGAATGTCGATGAACGTGATGAATCGCTTGGCCTCGTTGCGGCGTTCGAAATTCATCTTGGGAACCGCGTCGATGAATATCGTGTCGAAGGCTTCCGCGAGCGCCATGTAATCGGCGGCGCCGGTCGGCCGCGCGCACAGCTCCTCGAAAGAGAAGCGCGCGACGCGCCCCGCGGCCTGCGGAACGGCGATGTCGCGGCGCGCGACGCGCAGCGTCCTCGGCGCGCCAATGGCGACGCCGCTCAGCTGCAGAAACAGCGCATCCATCGCCGCGCGGGCGCGTGCGTCGGCGGGCGTGAAGAAGGTCTCGTCGAGCAGCGTCTTCTCGAGACGAAAATCGGCGCGCGCGTCGAGACGCAGCTGATCGAGCCTGTCCTCGATCAGCGCGATGAAGGGCAGGAAGAGATCGCGATTGCGGCCGCCTTCGTAGAGGCGGCGCGGCTCGACATTGGAGGTCGCCACCATGATGACGCCGTCCTCGAGCAGCCGTGTGAACAGACGCGCGAGAATGGTCGCGTCGGCGATGTCGGTCACGGCGAATTCATCGAAGCAGAGCACGCGCGTCTCGCGCGCGATCTCCTGCGCCACATGCGCCAGCGGATCGGGCGCGGCGCTGCGGCGCGCGGCGAGCAGACGCGCGTGAACCTGCGCCATGAAATCGTGAAAATGCGCGCGGCGCTTGGCGGCGAGCGGAAGCTCGGCGAAGAAGAGATCCATCAGCGTCGTCTTGCCGCGCCCGACGAGGCCGTGAATGTAGAGTCCGCGCGGAGCGCCGCAGGCTGCGCGCCGTCCGAGCAGCCCGCGTAGCCGCGCGGCGAGGCCGTTGGGCGAAGGGGCGGCGGGGCGGCGCGTCAGCTCGCGCGCCAGCGTTTCCAGCCGCTGGAGCGCAGCGAGCTGCGCGGGATCGCGCTCCAGCGCGCCGCTGGCGACCAGCTTCTCATAACGGGCGAGGAGGGGGCGCGGCGCTGTCATGCGCGGCGCCTCGTCGGAGAGGTCACAGCCGCCGCATCCTGCCATTGGCCGCGTCGAAGGCGCCCTCGCGCAGCTCGCAATAGAGCAGGCGGCGGGCGTCCACCGGCCCCGGCATGACGATCTTGCCATGCGGCACGCGGGCGAAGCCGAGGCGGGCGTAATAGTCGATGTCGCCGACCAGCAGCACCAGCCCGTGACCGGCGTCGCGGGCGGCGTCCAGCGATTTCTTGACCAGCGCTTCGCCGAGCCCCTGCGAGCGAAAGGCCGGCTCGACCGTCAGCGGGCCGAGCAGCAGGGCCGGGGCCTCGTCGATGAGGATGGACGTCATGCGATTGGCGCCGACCAGCAGCGTGCCGACATGGGCGACGAAGGAGAGGGAGAGATCGGCTCCGACGCCCTCACGCAGCCGATAGGCCGTGCGCGCATATCGCCCCGGACCGAAAGCCCGCTCCTCGAGCTTTTCGATTTGGGGCGCATCGGCCGGCGTCTGCGGCGAGAAGCGGATGACGAGATCGATCATGGCTGCGCATAACATGGGCCGCCCGGTCGGCAAAGACCGCGACCGGCCCGAGTCTTGCTGAAAACGCGCGCATGGATGCGATCGAGATCAGACCAGCGACGCCGGCGGACGCAGAGACGATCGCCGCCCTCCATGTCGCCTGCTGGGCGGAGACCTATACGCCTCTGGCGCCGGCGGAAATTCTCGCGGAATACACGCTCGAGACGCGCCTCGCGCAATGGGGTGAGACCTTGGGCGGCGGCGGGCCGCAACAGCCGCCGCCGAGCGTGTTTTTGGCGCTGAAGGACGGCGCCGCCATCGGCTTTGCGGCCAGCGGCGCGCAGCAGAGCGCTATTCTCGGCGAGCGCGGCTATGCCGGCGAATTCCAGGCGATCTATCTGCTGAAGGAGGCGCAGCGCCTCGGCGCCGGCCGCTGTCTCATGCGCGTCATGGCGCAGGCGCTGCGCGAGCGCGGGATCGAATGGGGGAGCCTCTGGGTGCTGCGGCATAATTTCACGGCGCGGAAATTCTACGAGAAGCTCGGCGGCCGCAAGATCGGCGTCGAAGGCGCCTGGCGCGGCGTGCCGGAGGTCGCCTATGGCTGGCGCGATCTCGGCCTGCTCATCGATCCGCCGCCGGCCAAGCCTTGGTGAGCGAGTCTCGGTGAGGGTGTCTCGGTGAGCGAATTCTCGTCACGCGCGGCGACGGAAGCGGATGCGCAAACGCTCGCCGCGCTCAATCTCGCCTGCTGGCGCGAGACCTATGTGGGCCTGCTGCCGGCGGAGACCTTCGCCGCCCTCTCGCTAGGGGAGCGCCTCGATCATTGGCGCGGGGTTTTTCAGATGAAGGGAGACCGCGTCACTCTGGCGATGGACGCCGCCGGAGAGACGGTGGGCTTCACCCATTGGCGCGCGCATGAGCTCGCGCTCGGCGGACGGCTCGGCCGCGGCGGCGAGATTTGCGCCATCTATCTGCGCCGCTCCGCGCAGAGACGCGGGCTCGGCGGCTGGCTGATGCGGCTGATGGCGGAGGAGATGCGCGCCAGCGGCCTCAAATGGGCGAGCCTCGTGGTGCTGCGCGAAAATCTCCCCGCCCGCCGCTTCTATGAGGCGATGGGCGCTCGACGCTTCGGCCACGAGCTCTCCTGGCGCAGCGTTCCGCAGGTCGCCTATGGTTGGCGGGATGTGGGGAGGCTGGCTGCTCACCAATAGGGCGAGACTGTCGCGCCGCCGAAGACCTCCGCTATGCGCGCCCGCGTCGCCGGAGTCGCGCCTTCGGGCAGGGCGTCGAGCGGGAAGAAGCCCGCCTCGGCGATCTCATGGTCGGGCGGGCGCGGCGCGGTCTGACGAAAGGCGCGCGCGACGAAAAACGCCACATGGTCGCGCTTGGAGATGCGGCGGTTGAGATAGACGCCGCGCAGTTCCGCCGGCGCCTCCAGCTCTATATTGCCTTCCTCGGCCAGCTCGCGGGCGAGCGCCTGCTCGAGCGTCTCGCCCGGCTCGACGCCGCCGCCGGGCAGATAATAGCCCGAGATATAGGTGTGCCGCACCAGCAGCACGCGCCGGTCCGCATCGACGACGAGGCCGCGGACGCCGAGCGTCATCGGCCGTATCACCGTCGCCGCGAGCACGACGAGCCGCGTCGTCAGCAGCGTCCGCCAGCCGGACTCGCTCATCGGCCCGGCGCCTGTGCGGCGGCCGTCGGTTCAAATATCTGGCGTTCCATGGTTCGACACTCTAGAACCGCTCCAAATCGTCGCCGGCGCGACGCCGAGAGCTAACTAGCGCCGCCGTTCCGCCGCGCGCAAGGAGCGCCAGATTGAAATCCTTTAGCGACCTCACGGAACGTGAAATTCTCGCCGTCGCCATCGCCTCCGAGGAGGAGGACGGCCGCATCTATCAGAGCTTCGCCGAAGACCTCTCCGAGCGCTATCCTTCTTCCGCCCAGGTCTTCGAGGAGATGGCCGAGCAGGAGGCCGCCCATCGCCATGCGCTGCTCAACCTCTATCAGAAGCGTTTCGGCCCCAATCTTCCGCCCATCCGGCGCGAGGATGTGAAGGGCTTTCTGCGCCGCCGGCCGATCTGGCTGACCCGCAATCTCTCGCTCGAGACGATCCGCAAGGAAGCGGAGGTCATGGAATATGAGAGCGCGCTCTTCTATCAGCGCGCGGCGGAACGGGCGACCGACGTCGGCGTGCGTAAGCTGCTCGGCGATCTCGCCGCGGCGGAGCAGGGGCATGAGACGCTCGCCATGCGTCTCGGCTCGCAAATCCTCACGCCCGGCGCGAAAAAGGAGGAGGATCTCGCCTATCGGCGTTTCTTCATCCTGCAATATGTGCAGCCGGGCCTCGCCGGGCTCATGGACGGCTCGGTCTCGACTCTGGCGCCGCTGTTCGCCGCCGCCTTCGCCACCCATAATAATTGGGAGACCTTTCTCGTCGGCCTCGCCGCCTCCATCGGCGCCGGCATCAGCATGGGCTTCGCCGAGGCGCTCTCGGACGATGGCTCGCTGACCGGCCGTGGCTCGCCGATCCTGCGGGGAAGCGTCTGCGGGCTGATGACGACGCTCGGCGGCCTCGGCCATACGCTGCCTTATCTCGTGCCGGATGCGATCCCCGACAGCTTCGCCATAGCGACGACCATCGCCGGCGCGGTCGTCTTCTTCGAGCTGTGGGCGATCGCCTTCATCCGCGCGCGCTATATGGACACGCCTTTCCTGCAGGCGGTGTTTCAGATCGTGCTCGGCGGCGCGATCGTGCTCGCGGCCGGCATACTCATCGGCGGCGCGTGAGGCTAGCCAATGGCGTTTCTGCTCGCTCATCTCTCCGACGCCCATATCGGGCCGATCCCGCGGCCGAGCCTGCGCGAGCTCGCCGGCAAGCGGCTCACCGGCTACGCCAATTGGATCAATAAGCGGGCGGAGGCGCATGACATGGGTCTGCTCGGCCGGCTCGTCGCGGATATGGAAGCGCAAAAGCCCGACCATGTCGTGATGACCGGCGATATCGTCAATATCGGGCTCGACGCCGAGATAGAGGCGGCGCGGCTCTGGCTCTCGGGCCTCGGCAGCCCGGAGCATGTGAGCTTCACCCCCGGCAATCACGACGCCTATGTTCCCGCCGCCGTGCCCCGTATCGCCGAGACCTTCGCGCCTTGGACGACATCGGAGGAGGGCGCCGGCTTCCCCTATCTGCGGCGGCGCGGCGGGGTGGCGCTCATCGGTCTCGATTCGGCCGTGCCGACGGCGCCTTTCGTGGCCTCCGGTCGGCTCGGCGCCGAGCAGCGCGAGAAATTGGCGGCGCTGCTCGACAAGACCAAGGCCGAAGGGCTGGCGCGGGTCGTGCTGCTGCATCATCCGCCGCATCGCGGCGGCGCCAAGCTTTTGCGCGGTCTCGATGACGCCGCCGAGCTGGAGGCGATCATCGCCCGTCACGGCGCCGAGCTGATCCTGCACGGCCATAATCACAAGATCAGCCTGCATCGCCTGCCCGGCGCGCATGGGGAGACGCCGGTCATCGGCGTGGCCTCCGCCTCGGCCAAGGCGGGCGCGCATTATCCTCGCGCCGCTTATAATCTCTATTCCATCGAGCGCGAGGCCGACAAAATCTCCATCGCCGCCCGCTCTCGCGGATTGGGCGCGGACGGCGAGACGATAGAGGAGTTGGACGCGCTCGCTCTTTGAAGCCTCAACGCGGCAAATAGGGGATGGCGTGAACGCCGAGCTGCCACAGCAGAAAGAAGAACGCCGCCGCGCCCGCGCCCTGCGCCAGGAACAAAACCGCACGATAGAGCTTTTCGCCGATTCCGCCCGGGCGGGGCAGGACGGGCAGGCTCGCCTTGGGGGCCGCCAGCTGCTTTTTCTTCGCCGCCTCCTCGGTGAAGGCGCGGGCGCCGCCTTGTCCGGCGAAATCGAAAGCCAGCGCTTTTTCCCGCTCTATCAGCCGATGCGCCATATATTCGGTGATCGCCTCCACCACCGTCGCGATATTTTCGCTTTCGCCTATGGTGACGCGGCCGTTGCGCGTGTCCTGCAGGAAACGATAGGTGCGGCGGTCGCGGCCCATCTCGACGAAGCCGACATGATCGATGAAGAGCCGCGGCCGATCGCCATGTGAGACGCCTATGTCGAAGAGATCGCAATCCTTCGGCGCCTGGGCGAGGACGGGCTCCAAATGGTCCCGCAAAATCTCGAGCCGGGCGATCTCGGCGTCGCGAAGATCGGCGAGAACGCCCGAGCGCTCGGCGTTGGCGAGCCGCGCCCGCCGCATCGCGCCGGTCAGATTGGCGACGCGGGTCTCCTTGGTCTCAACGGCCAGCGCGCGCTGGCCGGAGCCCCGCTCGCCGGGCCGCCTGTCCGTCACCAGCGCCGTCGGGGCGGGCGCATCGCCCGTCGTCGCCGGCTGGCCCTCCCTTTTGGATTCGTCCATCTCACTCATTCGCACGAAAGACCGCATGGCCATCTCATTCATTATACCTTCTCGCGACCGAGTTTCGACCGGAAAGAGCCGCTCACAGCGAAGCTTCGGCCGGGGCTTCGCTCTCATGTAACGAGCCATTATCGGAGGCGAGCGCGTCCTGGTTAGACCGCAAAGGCGGATAAAGCATGGCCGTCGTTACGAACGCGCCAATAGGATATCGGGAATAATACTGATAATTCGACACGAATATTAGACGGCGGCGCCTGTGTTCTGACGATGTTCCTTGCGAGGCGTCTCTCTGGCCGCGACAGTCGCAGCGGCCGCGTCGACGGCCGAGCTTGCGGAAGAGTCGACATTTGCGCCGCCATCCGGCAAATCTCCGGCCGACGAGAGCGGGCGCCCGCAGATTCGCGCGCAGGAGGAGGCCACAGCCCGCTGCTGGCCGCGCGCAAGCTGGAGACCCCTATGGCGCCTCATGAAGCCGGCCTGCCGACGGCAGGCGCGCGATTTGGGCGGGTCGCATTCGGCGCGATCTGCTCGCTCGTTTCGGCCATGGAGGCGGGCGGCGGCCGCGAGCATATGCTCGTCGCCGGCTTTTTCGCCGCGACGGCGCTGCTCCTTTTGCGGCCGGCGCAGGGGCGCATCCGCCAGGGCGTCGATTTCGCCATTGATTTTGCCGCCATAGGCGCGCTGGCCTTGCTCTGCGATCCAGCGGGCGTGCTCTGGCGCGCTCCAGAGACGCTTTCGAGCCTCTTCACGCTGACGCCGATCGGCGCGGGCTCCGCGGTCGGCCTCTATCTCCTCGGCGTCGCCATCCTGCCCGGCTCGCCTTTCGCGCTGCGCGGGGCGCTGTTCCTCCTGCCCTTCCTGTTCTGCCTTCTGGTCGCGCTCGGCTCGCGGGTCATCGGCGAATTGGGCGGGCTGCTCTTCCTCGGCCTCGAAGTTCCGCAGACGGCGCGCGTCATCGCGGCGCGGACGATCATCGTTTTTCTCTTGAACGAGGCCGTCATCATCGGCGCGCCGCTGGCGCTCGGCCGCTATCTGCCGCAGCAATGGCGCCCGCATGGCGTGCTGATCCTCGCCGCTCTGATCGCCGCCGTCACGCCGGAGATCGCCAGCCTCGGCGCGCATCCCCATGTCGCCTTGCTGCCGGCGCCGGTCGCGATCGTGATCGCCGCGCTGCTCGCCGCAGCCGCCCAGGCCGGCCTTTGGGGGGAGACCTATCTCGTCACCCAGGCTATGGCGGGAATGCTGCGCGGGACGCCGTCTCTGCCCGTCATCGTGCTCAACGATTGGAAGACGGGCGCCGCCAAGGGCGCCGTCTATGGCTTCGTCTTCATGGCGCTGCTGCTGGTCGCCGGGCTCATCGTGAGCTTCCCTCCGGCGCTCGGACTCGTCGTCGCTGCCGGGCCGGTCGGCGGCGCGCTGATCGGCGCGGGAATTTTTCCGCTGCTGCGCGCCATCGTCGAAAGCACGGATTCGACGCCGCCCTTCTATGCCCGGCTGCGGCACGAATATAAGCGGACCGCCAATTTCCCGCGCGGCCTCGTCGCCGGCGCGGCGGTCGGTCTCGCGCTGCTCTTCGGCCTGCCGGGCGAGGACGGCGGCGCGCGCTTCCTCTTCGGCGCCGGGGCGGGTCTTCTCGCCTATGCGGGCGTCGACATGGGCTTCGACCTCTATGCTCTGCAGCAGAAACGCCGCCAGCATTTGCGCAGCTGGCGCGTCTATGCGCTGGGCGCGTTGCTGGGCGGCCTCGTCGGCGGCGCCGTCGCCTGGTATCTCGACGCCGGCCAGCTCGAGACGATCGCCAAGAAATTCTTCGCCTATATCTCGCTGAGCTACGCCGCCGACGGAAGGCCGGTCGCCGATTATGTGATCCGCCCGCTCTTCTCCAAATGGGGCGCGACAAATCTCGGCTTCGTCGATGGCGGCGTTCGCCTCTTCTTCGACGAGTCGCTGTCGGGCGTCATTCAATGGGTGTTCGCCGCGCCCTTGTTCTCGATCAATCTCTTCTTCCTGACGGCGCTGGTGCGCCGCAGCCTCGCGCCTTTGCGCCAGCTCGCGAGCTGGGAAGGTCTCGACATGCTGGTCGAGAACGCCGTGCGCGTGCTGCGCTGGGGCCTGTGGATGGCGCCAGTCATCTATTCCTTCCTGAAGGCTTCGCCCGATCCCGCTTGGTACAATCAGGACGGTCTCATCCGCACCGGCGTCGCCATATGGATGAATCACGCGCTGCCGGACCAGGATTTCCGCGCCTGGAGCCTCGACATCTTCACGGCTCTGCTCGCCTATGACGCCATCCGCGTGCTGATCTGGTTCGACCATATGGGTCTGCGCGTCGCGACGCTGGTGAATCTCTCCTTCGTGGGCGGCGATGTCGCCGACGAGAAGGCCGCGCGCTTCATCGGCAAGGCGCAGAAAAGCCGCGCCATACCGGAAGGCCTGCGCCGCTTCGCGACCTGGGCGCCGCTGCTGCTGCCCTTCTACATCCCACGCGGCGCGGAATGGGATCAGGCCTGGGGCGCCGCCGAGCGCATGGCGCATCTGCGGCCGCCGTCCTATTCCTATCTCATGGGCGGCTATATGGCCTATGCGGGCGCGCTCTCCATCGCGCTCGTGATCTTCCTGCTGATACAGCTCGCCAAGGCCGGCAAGCTGCCGCTGGAAGGCATTACCGGCGCTGGCGGCGCGCCCGGCTCCAAGCCCTTCGAGCTGACCAATGGCCTCGTCACCAGCCAATGGTTCGAGGATGGGCAAGGCGCGATGCGCGTCGAGGGCGTCGCGCGCGGCGGGCCGCCGATCGACCTAACCCGCCGGCCGGACGATCACGCCCATCCGCGCGGACGCTTTCTGTTCTTCCGCGAGGAGGGTCGCGATCTCTGGTCGCTGGGCTCCGCGCCGACCTGCGCGCGCTGCGAGAAGGTGTCGCTGGAGAGCGAGGGCTGCACTTTCCTCTATTTCCTGATGGAGCAGGGCGGCTTCGCCATAGAGGCGAAGATCGCGCTCGCGCCCGACGAGGCGGTGGAGATCACGCGGCTGCGCCTCGTCGATCTCGAGCAGCGCCCGCGCAAGATCACGCTCGCGACGCTTCGCGAATGGGTGCTCAACGAGACCGGCGTCGAGCAGCGCGACGCCGCCTATAACGCCATTCACATCGGCACATGGTTCGTCGGCGGTCTCAACGCGATCATCGCGCAGAACCGCCTGCTGAAGGGCGGCGCGCGCCGCGACGTCGATCGGCGCCTGTCGCCCGAGGTCGGCTTCCATGCGATCGGCGCCAGCGAAGGAACGCGGCTTCGCCTCATCGGCTATGAGGATGTGAAGGCGCGCTTCTACGGCCTCGGCGCCGCCGGCGCGCCGGACAGTCTCCGAGACGGGGACAAGCCGCGCGATCCGTCCGACGAAGGCCTGCTGTTCGGCTTCGAGCCGATCGCGAGCCTGCGCGCTGAGCTGGATATTGCGGCCGGCGGTGCGGCGGAGATCATCATCGTCGACGGCTGGGCGCGCGACATTGGCGCGGCGACGCGCACGATCGCCAAGCATCTCTCCCGCGACTTCGATTTCGCGAGCGTGGAAACGGCGCTGGCGCGCAAGCGCGCGCTGCTGCACCCACCAGCGCCGACCGAGCATCGCTACGCCTTCGCCGAGGACGGCCGCAGCCTGACGCTACGCCCCGACACGCCGCGGCTCTACGCTCATGTGATCGCCAATGCAGTGGGGCAGGGCGCCGTGCTCGGCAATCATGGCGATATTTATTCCTTCCACGGCAATTCGCGGCTCAATAGCCTCACGCCCTTCCGCATGGGCGAGGGCCGCATGACGCCGGCGGGCCAGGCCATCTATGTCTATGATCTCGCCCGGCAGGACGCGCATTCGGCGACCTTCGCCCCGCTGCGCCGGCGCGACGCCGAGCATTCCGTCGAATATGGCCTCGGCTATGCGATCTATCGCTCGAGCCGCGACGATCTCGATCTGGAGCTGACCGTCTTCGTCCCGCCGGACCAGCCGGTCGAAATCAAGCTGCTGCGCATCATCAACCGGCGCGATCACGAGCGCCTGCTGCAGATCACGCCAGCGATGGAGATCGTCCTCGCAGAGACGCCGAACGAAAGCCTCGGCCGTGTCGAGGCGGTCGCGGGCGAGAATGACCGCGCGCTCTATTTCCGCAATCCCGATAATAATTTCGTCCAGGGCTGGGCCTTCGTCTCCACCTCGGTTCCGGCGGAATTCGCCGAGACCTCGCGGCGGCGCTTCCTCGGCCATGAGAGCCGCGATCCGGCGCTTCCCTATATGGTCGAGCACGGCCATCCGGACGCCGGCGCGCCGGAGCATCAGCGCAAGGTCGCGAGCTTCTCCGGCGCGATCGACGTTCCCGCCAATGGCGAGTCGCTCGTCGTCGTCTCCATGGGGCAGACGCCGACGCTCGAAAGCTCCAAGATACTCGCCGCCCTCGCCAGCGACCCGGCCTATGCCGCGCGCGCGCTGGAAGAGACCAAGCGCGATTGGGAGCAGCGCCTCGGCGTGCTGCGGGTGAAGACCAATCGGCCGGAGCTCGACCGGCTGGTGAACGACTGGCTGCCCTATCAGCTGCTCGTCTCGCGGCTTTGGGGTCGTTCCGGCCCGGCGCAGCGCTCGGGAGCGACCGGCTATCGCGATCAGCTACAGGATGTGCTGCCGCTCATTCATCTCGCGCCGGAGCTGGCCCGTGCGCAGATATTGAAGCACGCCGCGCATCAGTTCATCGAGGGCGACGCCGTCAAATGGTGGCATGACGCGCCGGACGGCGGCTGCGGCATCGCCGACCGCACCCACGCCTCCGACCCGCATCTGTGGCTGCCCTATCTGACGATCCGCTATGTGAAGGGAACGGGCGACGACGCCATTCTCGACGCGATCGAGCCTTTCCTCGAGGCCGAGCTGACGCCACCCGACCGGGAAGGAAACGCCAGCGTCCCGTTGACCTCGCGCGACAAGGACAGCCTGCTCGGCCATTGCGCGCGGGCGATCGACTATTCGCTGGATCGCTTCGGCGCCCATGGCCTGCCGCTGATGGGCACGGGCGATTGGGACGACGGCCTCAATCTGCTCGGCGCGCAAGGGCGCGGCGAGAGCGTCTGGGTCGGCTTCTTCCTGCATGGAATTCTGGCCGATATCGCGCCTTTGTTCGAGGCGCGCGGCGACGCCGAAAGGGCGGCCCGCTATCGAGCGCGCGCCGAGGCGCTGCGCGCCGCGCTCGATTCCTGCTGGCGCGGCGACCGCTTCCTGCGCGCCTATGCGGACGATGGCAGCGAGGTGGCGCCGATGAGCGCCATGACCGCCTCCTGGCCGATCCTCTCCGGCGCGGTGGATTTTTCGCGCGGCAAGGAGACGCTCGACAATGCGCTGGCGGCGCTCGCGCGGCCGGATCGCATATTGCTGGTGGCGCCCTTCTTCGACGAGAACTCGCGTCCCTATCCGGGCCGCAGCGCCGAATATCCGCCGGGCGTGCGTGAGAATGGCGGCCAATATTCGCATGGCGTCTCCTGGCTCGTGGACGCGCTGACTCGCCTCGCGCTGCAGGCCGCCGAGCGCGGCGATCGCGCCGAGGCCGATGCGCTTTTCGCACGCGCGTGGGACGCATGGTTCGCCATCTCGCCATTGTCACGCCTCACGACGCCAGAGCAGGCCGATATCTACGGCCTCGCGCCGCATCAGCAGCCGGCCGACGTCTATGAGGGCGAGGGCTATGAGGGCCGCGGCGGCTGGAGCTGGTACACGGGCGCCGCCGCGCGCATGCTGTCCGCCGCCTATGGGCTTTTGGGGCTGGAGATGAGCGACGGCGAGCTGCGCCTGCGTCCCGACGCCTTCGAGGCCAAGGGCGATCTGAAGCTCGAGAGCGTGAGCTGGCGCGGAAAGACATTCTCGGCCTGATGCGCAGTGGTTCACCATGAATCGGCGCGCGGAGCGGGCGCCGCTTGTGGACAAAGTGATTTCAATTTAGCTTTTCGTAGCTCGAACTGCGCCTTGCGCTCGAGCGTCGATGCGGCGTTTCCTTCATGCGTTTTTCATGGGCGCGTTTCTGCTGCTGCGCTGCGGCGCTGTCGTTTCTGCATTCGACGACGTGCCGCGCCGGCGCATTTCTACAAAAGCCGGGCGAGGGGATCGTCATCCTCTCGACCAGCTTCGCCGACGCCCATAAGGCCTATGACTCGCGCGGCAAGCTCGTCGCCGCGCCCTCCTATGCAAAATTCGAGACGCAGGCCTATGTCGAATATGGCCTCATCGACGAGATCACCTTCGTCGCAGAGTCGAGCTATATGCGCTTTCGCGGCTCGGGCGAGCAGCGCCAGCTCGAGCAATTGCAATATCTGACGGCCGAAGCGATCGCAGGCGCGCCGCTCTATCTGCCGCCCGGCCTCGGCGGCGGCGCGCGCTACGAGGGGCTCGGCGCTGGCTGGATCGGCGCCCGTCTGCGGCTGCTCGAATGGGGGGCGACCATTCTCTCCGTGCAAGGGAGCCTGCGCGCCGCGACGCCCGCCGCGCAAACCTATCTCGACATGAAGCGGCGATTGCAGGAGGATGTGCGTCTGCAATTGGGCTGGCCAATCGAGATTTTCGGTCTTTCCGGCTTCAGCGACATGCAGCTCGGCTATCGCTCTCTCGGCCAGAGCGGCGATGAGATACGCGGCGAGATGACCTTCGGTCTGCGGCCGTTCGACGGCGTGCTGCTGCTGGCGCAGAGCTTTCTATCCGTTTCCCCTTGGAATGGCTCCGCGCCCTTCATGTCCTCGCAAAAGGCTCAAGTGAGCGCGGTTTACGACCTCACCCGCGAGGTCGCCGTGCAGCTCGGCGTTCGCGCCTCGCTGCGCGGCGTCAATGATTCCGCCGAGCGCGGTCTGCTCGGCGCCCTATGGTATAGGTTCTGAGGCGGGCCGCTGGGCGAGGGGAAGATGACACGCTGTTTCGGACTCATTCTGGCCGGCGGCCAGGCGCGGCGCATGGGCGGCGTCGCCAAGCCGCTGATATCCGTCGGCGGCGCGCCGATCCTCGAGCATGTCGTGCGCCGGCTCGCGCCGCAATGCGCGCGACTCGCGCTCAATGCCAATGGCGATCCGGCGCGCTACGCCGCCTTCCATCTGCCGATCGTGCCGGACGAGGTGGAGGGGTTTGCAGGGCCGCTCGCCGGCGTGCTCGCCGGGCTCGATCATGTCGCCGCGCATTTACCGGATATTCCACTCATGCTGAGCGTTCCGGCGGATACGCCTTTCGTTCCGCTCGATCTCGCCCAGCGTCTCGCCAGCGGGCGCGCGGAGGCGAAGGCGGAGATCGCCGTCGCCACATCCGGCGATCGCGTGCATCACGCCGTCGCTCTATGGCCGGTCGCGCTGCGCGAGGAACTGCGCCATGCGCTGGTGAAAGAGGATTTGCGCAAAGTCTCGGGCTTCATCGAGCGCTACGCCAATACGCAGGTCGAGTGGAGCGATACGCCCTATGATCCGTTCTTCAACGTCAACCGGCCGGAGGATATAGAGCAGGCCGAGCGTATCGCGGCCGGCCTTGAGACTGCGCGGTCATAAGGGATTGTCGCAGGCGGAAAATCGTCGGCGCAGAGCGAATCTTATGGCTTACAAAGCGCGCGCGCCTCGTCACACGAACCCCGGATCGATCGTCCCCGTCCGCTCGAGCCAAGCCGGCGTCGGCAGATTCTGTCCGCGCAGGAAATCGAGATTGTAGAGCTTGGAGGCGTAGCGCGTGCCGAGATCGGCGAGGATGGTCACGATCGTATGGCCCGGCCCGAGTTCCTTGGCGAGGCGGATCGCGCCCGCCACATTGACGCCCGAGGAGCCGCCGAGAAGCAGGCCTTCATTCTCGGCGAGATCGAAGAGAATGGGCAGCGCCTCAGTGTCCGGGATCTGATAGGCGAGATCGATCGGCGCGCCCTCGAGATTGGCGGTGATGCGCCCTTGGCCGATGCCCTCGGTGATGGAGGAGCCCGAGGCCTTCAGCTCGCCGGTCGTGTAATAGGAATAGAGCGCCGCGCCGAGCGGGTCGGCGATGGCGATTTTCACGGAGGGCTTGCGCTCCTTCAGCGCAATGCCGATGCCGGCGAGCGTGCCGCCCGTGCCCACCGCGCAGACGAAACCGTCGATCTCGCCCTCGGTCTCGGCGAAAATCTCCGGCCCGGTGCCGCGAATATGGGCGTCGCGATTGGCCACATTGTCGAATTGATTGGCCCAGATCGCCCCCTCTAGCGTCTCTTTGGCTAGCCGCTCGGCGAGGCGGCCGGAGAGCTTCACATAATTATTGGGATTGGCGTAGGGGACGGCCGGCACCTCGACCAGCTGCGCGCCTTGAAGGCGCAGCGTGTCCTTCTTCTCCTGGCTCTGCGTCTGCGGGATCACGATGACGGTGCGAAAGCCCATTGCATTGGCGACCAGCGCGAGGCCGATGCCGGTATTTCCGGCCGTGCCCTCGACGATGGTTCCGCCCGGCTTCAGCGAGCCTTCCGCTATGGCGGCCTGGACGATGGAGAGCGCGGCGCGATCCTTCACCGAGCCGCCCGGATTCATGAATTCCGCCTTGCCGAGAATGCGGCAGCCCGTGGCCTTGGACGCCGCCTTCAATTCGATGAGCGGAGTATTGCCGATCGCTTCGATGACATTGGCGGCGAATTTCATGTCGGACCCGTCCTTTACGCGCGAATAATCCGCGCTAGCCGATAGAGTGTGAGGAAGCAAGGATTATTCCTATTCGCTCGCCCGCCGTCTCTCCAAGCGGAATGTAGCGGCATGGGTCGCCCGCTCGCCCGGCGCGAGGATTCGCATGGACGGCTTCTCATAGAGATCGCCTGAAAAATCTTCGGGGTCGCCGTGGCCGGTCCAGGCCTCTATGCAGAGGAAAGGGGCCGGAGGTCGCGCCCATAGCGCGATATGAGGAAAATCCTCGAGCTCGACGCAAAGCGCGAGCCCGTCGCCATTGTCGTAAAGGAGACGCCGGCTCGCCGCGTGCAGGAAGCACAGCGCCTCCTGCTCGAGAAGCGCGGCGGAAAGCGGAAGCCGCCGCTCCTCCAGTGGGACGGCGCGGCGGCGGGCGGAGAATAGCCCGCCCGGCGCGATGACCGGGACCTCGCCGCTCTCTTCTGTCTCGAAATGGATCGCATGCGGCTCCGCCGAGCCGTCCAATGGCCAGCGGAACCCCGGATGCAACCCGCAGGCGTAGGGTAGGGGTCGGGCGTCCCGATTGGCGGCGGCGAGGGAGACGCGCAGCTCACCCGGCCGCAGCGCGAAATGCGCCTCGAGGCGGAAGGCGAAGGGAAAAAGCGCGCGGCTCTCCTCGTCCTCCTCGAGGCTCAAAGAAACCGCCGCCTCCGACCGCTCCACCAGAGTGAAGCGCTTGTGGCGCGCGAAACCATGCAGGCCGAGCGGAAAACGGGCGCCGTCGACGCGGATTCCGTCCCGCGTCCAGCCCACCACCGGAAACAGCAGCGGCGCCGTCTGCGGCCAGACATCCGGCTGCGGCTCCCAGACGAGATCGACGCCGCCGGCGCGCCAGGAGACCAGCTCGGCGCCGAGCAGAGAGATTTCGGCCGTATCGCCGGAGCCGGCCGTGAGGCGAATCGTTTCGGTCATGCGCCGATCGTAGCGAGCGCGACCCTGGCCGGGGAGGGCGCAGCCGCCTTTGCGCGAGGGGGAGACCGGAACTGCGAGGGAAACAACGTAAAGACGGGGGACGGCTTCTGCGCCGCATTGACCGGCCGGACCGTGGCCGCGATGCTTCTCCGACACGATTCTCGCTTCTTCGCCCGGGCCTTCGATGCTGGACAAAATCGCCGGGAGCGACCGACCGCTGTTTCTAGGGGTCGAGCGCTCGATCGCAGGCCGCGCCTGGCGCGCCCGGCTGCGCCCGCATGACGAGGCGCAGGCGGCGGCCATCGCGCAGATTCACGGCCATGGCGACGCGCTCTCGCGGGTCTTGGCGGGGCGGGGAGTGACGCAGGAGACAGCCGCCGCCTTCCTCGATCCGACGCTGCGCGCGCTCATGCCCGATCCGCTGCTGCTGCAGGATATGGAGGCCGCCGTCGATCGCCTGGCGCGGGCTGTCGAGGCGGGCGAGCAGATCGCGGTCTTCGGCGATTATGACGTGGACGGCGCCACCTCCTCCGCGCTTTTCGTCGAGTTTCTCGAGGCGGCCGGCTGCCCGCGGCCCTTCCTCCATATTCCCGACCGCATCCTCGAGGGCTATGGCCCCAACGCCGAGGCGATCGCCGAGCTGAGGGCGCGGGGCGCGAGCCTGCTGGTGACGCTAGATTGCGGCACGACCAGCCATGCCGCGCTCGCCTCGGCCCGCGCCTCGGGGCTCGACGTCATCGTCATCGATCATCATCAGGCGCCGGAGGTCCTGCCGGACGCCATCGTCGTCAATCCCAATCGGGCGGACGATCTCTCCGGCCTCGGCCATCTCTGCGCGGCCGGCGTCGCCTTTCTCGCCCTCGCGGCGCTGGCCCGCGAGCTGCGCCGGCGCGGACATTGGACCGACGCGCGGCCGCAGCCCGATCTGCTCGCCGGACTCGATCTCGTCGCTCTGGCGACGATCGCCGATGTCGCCCGGCTGCATGGCCTCAATCGCGCCTTTGTGGTGAAGGGCCTCGCCGTCATGCGCGGCCGCGCGCGCATCGGCCTTTCGGCGCTGCTGGACGCCGCCCGGGTGGACGGACCGCCGCGCGCCTATCACCTCGGCTTCGTGCTGGGGCCGCGCATAAACGCCGGCGGCCGCATCGGCGACGCAGCGCTGGGCGCGCGTCTGCTGACCTTGCGTGATCCCGTCGAGGCAGCGCGCATCGCCGCCGAGCTCGACCGGCTGAACGTCGAACGGCAGGCGCTGGAGAAGGCCACTCTGGAGGAGGCGGAGGCCGAGGCGGACCGCCAGCTCATGCGCTCCAATCGCCTTTCCTGCCTCGTGGTCGCCGGCGAAGGATGGCATCCCGGCATTGTCGGAATCGTCGCCTCGAGGCTAAAGGACAAGTTTAAGATTCCGGCCTTTGTCATTGCGAAGACGGGGGAAATTTGCTCAGGCTCAGGTAGAGGCTCGAGTGGCGTCGATCTCGGCCGCACGGTGCGGCTGGCCGTCGAGGAGGGCCTGCTGCAAAAGGGCGGCGGCCATGCGATGGCGGCCGGCGTCACGGTCGCGAGCGAGCGAATCGACGCCTTCCGCACCTTTATGAACGACGCGCTGGAGGAGGATGTCGAGCGCGCCCGCGACGCCGATGCGCTGCTCGTCGATGGCGCGCTGACGGCGCGCGGCGCGAGCGTCGAATTCATCCGCGCGCTCGAGCGGGCAGGACCTTTCGGCGCCGGCAATCCAGAGCCGCTCTTCGTCCTGCCGGATCAGCGCATCGTCGATGCAGGAGTGGTCGGCTCCGCCCATGTGCGGGCGCGGATCCAATCCGGCGATGGAACGAGGCTCGACGCCATCGCCTTTCGCGCCGTGGGAACGCCGGTCGGCGACGCGCTGCTGGACTGCCGCGGGCGTGTGCTGCATGTCGCCGCGCGGCTGGGCGCCAATGTGTTTCGCGGCTCCGAGCGGGTGGAGACCCGCATCGTCGATCTCGCCCGGCCGGATCGCGAAACATGGTGAATGCGCGAATAATCGTGAAGATATCGGCGCATCTCACGATTCCGGCGCACGGGCGCATTGGGCGAATGTGTGGCGGACGGCGAAGCTCTCGTCGCAATTTGGTCGCAATCGCCCTTTCTCATGGCGAAGCTCGAGGATGCGGGAGAGGGAGCGCGACGCGCGTTAACTCCCGAGTAATTCGGGCGCGAGACATTGAGGCGTGCGGTCGCGCCGAAGCAGCGTGGTTTTCGGGGCTCCCGCATGCGCGGCTCCTCCTGGCCGCGCGAACGAAGCGAACCGTCCCCCATTTCGAGCGAATGCGCGCCTGACATGAGATCGAGATCGAGACTGCCGGAACTTCGCTACTCCTTCGCGCTTCTCGGCCTTTGCGCGCTCGCGGGCTGCTCGTCCGCCCCGCCGGCGGCGCACAATAAGATCGCGCGCTCGCAGGTCGACCCGCGCTATGGCGTCGCGCCGAGCCCGCGCGTTGTCGCCGATGGCGAGGAGGTGCCGCGCGGCGGCGGCTATTACATGGTCGGCAAGCCCTATCAGATCGCCGGCAAGACCTATTACCCGAGCGAGAGAGCCTATACGGCCACAGGCCTCGCCTCCTGGTACGGATCGGATTTTCACGGACGCAAGACGGCCAATGGCGAGGTGTTCGACAGCGCCTCGATCAGCGCCGCGCATCCGACCATGCCGCTGCCGAGCTATGCGCGTGTGACCAATCTGCGCAATCACCGCTCGATGATCGTGCGCGTCAATGATCGTGGCCCCTATCATGGCGGCCGCGTGATGGATGTCTCGCAACGCGTCGCCGAGGCGCTGGAATTCTATCGCGTCGGCACGGCGCGGGTGAAGGTCGATTTCGTCGGCCGCGCCGCGCTTCAGGGCTCGGACGACGCCAAGCTGCTGGCGACGCTGCGCGAGGACGGCCGCCCCGCGACTCTGCCGGGCGGGGCGCCGATCATGGTGGCGACCAATCTGCGCGAGACGCCGAGCCGCGTCGCGCGGCTCGAGCGCTCCGAGGAGACGCCGCAGACGGAACGCGCGTCCTCCGCCCGTGCCGAGGCGCGCGAGGAGGAGAGCGCATCACGGGCGGAAGCGCAGAGCGTAGCGCGCGAGGAGAGGGCGATTTCTCGCGCCGAAGCGCGCGAGGTCCAGAGCCCGCGCCGGGCCGAGGCGCGCGCTATCGAGAAGGAGCCGGTCTCCACCATTCCGACGCCGATCTCTGCCAAGGCGCAGGCCATGGCCAAGAGCGCGCCGCTGCCGCCCTCGCGGCCTTTCGATCTCGGAACGGCGTCGCCGCGCAATCTGCGCTTGCGGCAAGCGCTCAATTAACCTCGACGGCGCTCTGGACGGCCGCGCGCCGCGCGAGGCCGTTGCTTTCTGCGGCCCAACGCGCCACATTTCAGCGGAACTCATTGCGTGAGGCCGTCGACGCGCTTCGACGGCGTATCGAACGAAGGCGAAAGACGCGTGCCTGTCTCCCTTCCCAAAACCCTCGCCAAATCCCTCGCCCGCTTCGGCTTCGTCCTGGCGGCCTCCTTCATCGCGCCGACGGCGGCTTTCGCCGAAGGCTTCCAGACCACCGCGCCGCGCGCCATTCTGGTGGACGCCGGCACCCATACGGTGCTGCTGGAGAAAGCCGCCGACGAATATGTGACGCCGGCCTCCACCGTGAAGATCATGACCGCGGAGGTCGTGTTCCACGAGATCGCCGAAGGACGGCTGAAGCTCGACGACGAATTCACCGTTTCCGAGCACGCCTGGCGGGCCGGCGGCGCGCCGGCCGGCGGCTCGGCAATGTTCCTCGCCGTCAACAGCAAGGTGCGGGTCGAGGATCTGATCCGCGGCCTGGTGATCGATTCCGGCAATGACGCCGCGATCACGCTCGCCGAAGGCGTCGCCGGATCGGAGGAGGCTTTCGTCGGCCGCATGAACAAGCGGGCGTCCGAGCTCGGCCTCACCCGGTCGATCTTCGGCAATCCCTGGGGCCAGGCCGGGCCGGACCAGAAGGTGACGCCGCGCGAGATGGTCCAGCTCTCCGCGCATATCATCAAGACCTATCCGGACCTCTATCGCTATTTCGGCGAGAAGGAGTTCACCTGGAACAAGATCAAGCAGCAGAACCGCAATCCGCTGCTCACCATGAGCATTGGCGCGGATGGGCTGAAGACCGGCAATATCGACGATTCCGGCTTCGGCATGGTCGGCTCCGCCGTGCAGGACGATCGCCGCCTCATCGTGGCCGTCTATGGGCTGCGCACGGCCAAGGACCGCGCCGAGGAGGCGCGCAAGATCCTGCAATGGGGCTTCCGCAATTTCGAGGAGAAATCGCTGTTCAAGGCCAATGAGACCGTCGGTTCGGCGCAGGTCTACGGCGGAACCGCCGGCTCGGTGCCGCTGAGCGCGTCGAGCGACATCAAGGTGCTGCTACAGCGCGGCGGCTCGGAGAAGCTCACCGGCAAGATCGTCTATGAGGGACCGCTGATCGCGCCGGTCGAGGCGGGGACCAAGGTCGCCAAGCTCGAGATCCGCCGCGGCTCGACCGTCGTGCTCGAGCAGCCGCTCGAGGCCGCCGAGACGGTCGACAAGGGCTCGCTCCCGAGCCGCGCCTTCGACGCGGCCTATGAATATGCGGCCGGCGCCATTCACAACAAGCTGTCGAAGAAGCAATGAGCGCAGAGCCGCCGCTCGGCCCGGCGCGTGGGCAGGACAAGGGCCGCGCCGGCAAGTTCATAACGCTGGAGGGCGGCGAGGGGGCCGGCAAGTCGACGCAGATGCGCCGCCTGCAGGAGCGCCTCGCGCAGAGGGGCGTGGAGGCGATCGCGACGCGCGAGCCCGGCGGCTCGCCCCATGCCGAGGCTTTGCGAGAGGCGCTGCTCGGCGGCAAGGCGGCTTCGCTCGGCCCGCTCGGCGAGGCGATCTTGTTCTCGGCGGCGCGCATCGATCATCTCGACCGGCTGATCAAGCCGGCGCTCGCCCGCGGCGCCTGGGTGATCTGCGACCGTTTCGCCGATTCCACCCGAGCCTATCAGGGCGCGCGCGGCGGCGTCGATCCGCGGCTCATCGCTCTGCTCGAGCGCGTCGCGCTGATGGGCTCGGCTCCCGATCTGACCATCATCCTCGATCTGCCGCCCGAGATCGGCCTCGAGCGCGCGCATCGGCGCCGACCGCCGAACGAGGCGGCCGATCGTTTCGAGCGCGAGGGGCTGGAGTTTCACCTCGGCCTGCGCCAAGCCTATCTCGACATAGCCGCGAGCGAGCCCGGCCGCTGCTGCGTCGTCGATGCGCTGGCGCCGGAGCAGGAGGTGGCCGAGGCCATTTGGCATGTCGTCGAAGCGCGCTTTTTTCGGCCCGAGATCGTCATTCCCTTGAAGAGCGTGGTGGCGTGAAGCGCGACGCCGAGGCCCCGCCGGAAAGCGATCGTTTCGCCGATTTCCCGCATCCCCGCGAGACCCATGCGCTGCTCGGCCATGACGGGGCCGAGAGCGAGTTGCTCGACGCATTTCGCCGCGGCAAGCTGCCCCAGGCCATTCTCATCGGCGGGCCGGAGGGCATAGGCAAGGCGACGCTGGCCTGGCGCCTCGCGCGATTCCTGCTCGCCCATCCGGACGCCAGCGCGCCGGAGGCGGCGAGCGCGCAATCGCTTTTCGTCGCAGAGGAGAGCTTCGTCAGCCGGCGCATAGCGGCGCTGGCGCTGCCCGATCTCTTCCTGCTGCGCCGCGAGTGGAATGAGAAGACCAAGAAGCACTTCACCGAAATCCGCATCGAGGATGTTCGGCGGCTGATCCATCTCTTTCACCAGAGCTCGGGCGAGGGCGGCTGGCGCGTCGCCATCGTCGACAGCGTGGACGATCTCAACCGCTCCAGCGCCAATGCGCTGCTGAAGCTGATCGAGGAGCCGCCGGCGCGCTCGCTGTTTCTGCTCGTCGCGCATCAGCCGGGCCGGGTGCTGCCCACCATCCGCTCGCGCTGCCGAAAGCTCAATCTCACGCCCTTGGCCGAGCCGGACGTCATCGCCGCGATCCGCGCATTGGGCGCGCCCTGGAGCTCAGCGCAGCAGGAGGCTCTGGCCGGCGCCGCGGCGGGGGCGGAAGGCTCTGTGCGCGAGGCGCTGCGTCTGCTGGACGGCGACGGCGTCGCCTTCGACACGGCGCTGCGGGCGATGTTCGCGCGCCTGCCGCAAGTGGATTGGCTCGCTGTGCATTCTCTCGCCGACCGGCTCGCCGGACGCGACAATGAGCAGGCCTTTGAGACCTTCATGAGCGGGCTCTATCGCTTCCTCGATTCCACGGTGCGGACCAAGGCCGGCGAAGGCGCGAGCGCGACGAGCCTCGCCCCTTACGCGCGCGCCTGGGAGCGCATCGGCGAAGCGGCGCGCGAGACGGAAGTGTTCAATTTCGACAAGCGCGGGCTCATTCTGCAGGTATTCGCCGATCTCGAAGAAGCGGCGCGCCGATAGAGGTTTTCCTTGGACGTTATTCCGACCTCGAAAGGCTTCCCGCCGGTCTCCCGCGCCGACGCGCGCGTGCTGATCCTCGGCTCTTTGCCCGGGCAGGTCTCGCTGGCGCGCGTCCAATATTATGCGCAACCACGCAACGCCTTCTGGCCGATCATGAGGCGGCTGTTCGGCGTCGCGCCGGAACTGCCCTATGAGGAGCGGCTCGCGCGGCTGACGGAGAGGGGTGTCGCTTTGTGGGATGTCTGCGCCGAGGGGCGGCGGCCGGGCAGCCTCGACCAGAACATCGACGTCGCCAGCGTCGTCGTCAACGACATAGCCGGCTTTCTAGCGGCGCATCCGCAGACGGTCCTCGTCTGCCTCAATGGCGGCAAGGCGGGCGATCTCTATCGCCGGATGGTCGCGCCGACATTGGCCGCATCGGCGCCGCCCAGCGTGACCTTGCCTTCGACCAGCCCGGCCCATGCGGCCATGAGCTTCGATCGCAAGCTCGAACATTGGCGCGCGGCGCTCG
>NZ_LUUM01000280.1:0-23584 GCF_001644125.1 Methylosinus sp. R-45379 | reverse complement strand
GCTCAGAAGGCTTTGTAATTAAGTATGAGGTTCACGGACAGACTCTTATATTCCTCGCGCTCGTAGGTGGCGGATCATTCGACCACATTTGCCGTCTAGCAAGGAGGCACCCGAATGGATCTTCGGATACCGGACAGAACCGCTATCGTCTGCGGCGCCTCTCGTGGGCCAGGGATGGCCTGCGCCTGGGCGCTCGCCAATGAGGGCGTCCATGTCACACTCGTCGCTCGTCGCGCCGAAGCCTTGCAGATAGCTGCCGAACGAATTGCTGAGGCGACGGGAAAACAGCCCGGCTTCGTGGTCGCAGATGTCGGCACGGCGCAGGGGCGCTGCGGTCCAGGCGTTGAATACAGAGCCCGACATCCGGCTCTGTCGCGAATTTTTCTCACGGGCCGGTTGGGGCTATGATCGCGGGGCCGGGGCAGGCGGAATAGAGTGATGATCGATTTCAATGGCAGCCATTTTGAACGCGACGTGATCCTGTGGGGCGTCCGGTGGTATGTGGCGTATCCGATGAGCTATCGTCAACTCGAGGAAATGATGGAAGAGCGAGGCGTCGAGGTCGACCATTCCACGCTCAACCGCTGGGTCGTCAAATATGCGCCTTTGCTTGAGAAGCAGTTCCGCGCTCGCAAGCGCGCGATCGGATCCAGCTGGCGTCTCGATGAGACCTACGTGAAAGTCAAAGGCTGCTGTGAAATATCTGTATCGGGCCGTCGACAACGCAGGCGCGACAGTCGATTTTCTGTTGACCGCCAAGAGGGATCGCAAAGCCGCGTTGCGTTTCCTGCGTAAGGCGATCGGCCAACATGGCGGGCCGGAGAAGATCACGATCGACAAGAGCGGCGCCAACACGGCGGCGATCGAAAGCTACAATGCGGAGCATGAAGCGGACATCGAAATCCGGCGCATCAAATATCTCAATAATATTGTCGAGCAGGGCCATCGAGCGATGAAGCGAGTGACGCGGCCGACGTTGGGCTTCAAATCATTTCGATCGGCTGCCGCGACACTCTCGGGGATCGAGCTCATGCATATGATCCGAAAGGACCAGTTGCAGACCAGGGACGAATTGCGTCCAGCCCAGCAGTTCTATGCGCTCGCGGCGTGAGCCGCGTCACTCTCACGCGTTCATCGCGTCCATAAACAAAATTTGCGGCAAAGCCAAAATTCGCGACAGAGCCGGTTCATTCAACAAATTTCGGCCGATTCGGGAATCCCTCGACGTGAGACAGTCTCTCAGAGGGTTCGTATTAGGTAATGCTGCGGAAAGAATTCCACCAAAAAGCATGATAGGTTTTTAGAATGCTGGTCATTTGGCGGAACTGTGAATGACCGCACTTTGGGTGAAGCGATTCACCCAAAGTGCGGTAGCCGTGGGACCGACAAGGCTCTAGCCGATCTTATTCATGACGGGGCCAGTTTTTGGATTGTTGGGCCGTTCGGCTCACGAGCCGTGCGAGGTCGTTCCGCTTTTTCACCGCTTCGAGAACCGCGCCTTCAAGAACGCGTTAGAGGGATAGGAAAGATGTGAGGGGCGCGCTGCCCCGTCGTTCATGGGCCGCCAGGCAGGAGCAGCGGCGCCAGCAGGGAGCAGAAGATATCGGCTTCGGGACTGGCGGCGGTGAAGGGGCGAGGCGCACGCGGCTCGCGGTCTCAATCACGCGGTCGGCGGCCTTCAGCAGGCGTAGCGTCGAGAACTTCGCTTTCGCCAGATCGCAAGGTGCCGGAATGGCGTCGCGGACGCGGAGCACCTGCCAATAGGCGGCGGTATGCGAGACGAGGCGAAGCTGATTGGCGAGCGCCGAACGGCATGAGGTTCGATCGGAGGATAGCTGCGTCTTGTGCAGCTTGATGAGGTTCTCCGCCTGTCTGTGTGCGTACTAGAGGCTGTCGTAGAGCCATTGCGGCGCACCATGCGAAAGAATGGTAACGACGACGCGGATATCGCGGCCGAGCCGCGTCGCTTCGATGCGGGCGACCGTGCACCGCCCCCTGTCCCAGGACTTGGCGCAATGGCGCGTCTCGGCATAGCCGAGCACGCCGTCCAGGTCGTCGATGGCGCACTCGACGCAGACAGCGTCCGCCATCCCGTCGACTTTCTTGGACAGCGGCTTGGTCCCGGGTAGGCCGAAGACATAATCGACGCCGTGATCGTCGCACAAGGCCATCGCCTCGGGCCGCGCATAATGTCCCTCGCCGCGAAACAGGATGCGGCTCGCCGGCCAAGATTTGCGGATAGATCGCGTCAGCGGGTGCAGATGCGCTCTCACCTCGCCGCGGGACGGCGTCTTGCCCGTGCGTAGGATCCCGGCGACGAGGCGGCTCTTCTCGGTGTCGTAGACATGGATCGGCAGAAAGCAGCGCTCGTCGTAATGGGCGTTGAACAGCGACAATTGCTGATGGCCATGCGGGATGTTGCACGTGTCGTGGATATCGAGCGTGACGGAGGACGACGGCTCGTCGTAGGAGGCCATCCATTGGTCGACGAGCGCATAGGTCAGGTGGTCACATCGCGCAGAGCTGGCGCGTTGTCGAGTCGCGACAGCGTCGGCTGCGAGGCGAGATCGCGGCCCGTGTCGGGCAGACGCCCGCAGGCGCGCTTGAACGCCCGGTCGGAGCGCAGAAAGTCGAGATCGTCGGCGTCCTCATAACCGCAGCTGATCGCGTAGATGCGGGCGCGGATCATATCGGCGAAGATGTGGGTGATGCCCGAGGGATCGCGGTGATCGAGAAAGTAGCGCGCCAGCCGCGGGGCCACGCCGAGCCGGCGCTCCGCCATGGCGAGCAGAATGACGCGCCGTCCGAGGAGATGCGTCCGCCTTCGAACGAGGATCGAGCTCTTGCATATGATCCGAAAGGATTAGTTGAAGACCAGAGGCGAATTGCGTCCTGCGCAGCAGTTCCACGCCCTCACCGCGTGAGCCACGTCACTCTCACACGTTCCTCGAGCGCATAAAGAAAATTTGCGACAAAGCCAACACAGCGATCCGAGAAATAAAGATCCCAGACGCACATGCCGAATGATAAGAAAAGCAGCGGGAAAGATCGCTCTATAACAAGAGGCGCACTTTCGGGGGTACGAGCAACCGGGCAATCCCTCGCCTTCGCGGTGTTTCTCCTCGTCTTACTGCCGGTCATACTCATGCTTGCACTGGCCGCTGCAGCGTTCGAGACCGACGATCTACGCGAACTGTAAAATTGACGGCAGTGGTACGAACGCCTCAACAGCCGTTTTGAAATCCTCCAGAATAACCTCGGCATCCCTGGAATGCGGGTCATCTGGCCGCGTCCTGTCGCGAGGACACGACAGTGGATAAGCAATCAACAACGCTGGAAGGCGTCGAAAACTGCATGGACGAAAGCACACGATACTTTGGAACGCGACTTGCGGAGCGGCTCCGCGCCTAGGACGCGACGATCGTTTTCATCGGGCTGGGCTATGTAGGCCTGCCGATTTGCCTTGCGGCAGCCCGTTCAGGCCTGAACGTGGTCGGCTCGACATTGAGCCCGTCAAGCCCGCGATACTTCTCAAAGGCGAAAGTTATCTGCATGGTTGCGGTGCAATTTCATGCACCTCGCCGTGCGATGAGGGCCGACATTCGTTGGGATTGGGCCGCGAGCACCGCACGCCAGATTTCGGGCGCAGTTGTCCCAGCGGCACCAAATTTGCTCAGTGCAAATTGACCATTCCTGATGCGATGCATGATTTCGACACCGGCGATGGTGATCGCCGCATGTCGGAATCGCTTGAACCCGAGCATAGGACCCAAGCGAAGCTTGATAGATCGGTGATCCTGTTCAATCAGATTATTCAGGTATTTCGAAGATCGAATTCGAGTCCGTGCGCTGCCTCGATGCTGCGCGAGAAGCTCGCGCGCCGCCCGATGTGACGCCTGATATCCGTCGAGCGTGATTTTGCGCGGGGGCCGTCCGTGGCTCGCGAACGCACGACGGAAAAACGCTTTGGCGGCGGCGACCTCCCGCTTGGCGCGCAGCAAAAAGTCCACTGTCTTTCCCGCCTTGTCGACGGCGCGATAGAGATAAACCCAGCAGCCCTTGATCTTGACGTAAGTTTCGTCGACGCGCCACGATCCGCCGACCCTGCACGCGAAGCGGTTCCACCGCTTTTCGAACTCCGGAACGTAGCGCTGAACCCAGCGCATGATGGTCGTGTGAGCCAAAGCCAAGGCGCGTTCGGACATCATTTCCACGAGATCGTCGAAAGCTGAGCTTGTATCGCCGATACCAGCGCACGCAGAGAACGATGATCTCGCGGTCGAAATGGCGGCCTTTGAAAAGTTTGTCCGCACTCAGCATCACCCATTACCCCAGCGTCCGGTTCTGCCCTCACGGATTATGTCCGCTCATACCGTTTGCACCAGAGCCTGGTAATTTACCCAACGAGCACCAATGCCGATTGTGCACTATAATCGGCTCCAGAATAGACGCTGCTTGAACCATTCGCTCCGCGAGCTAGCCTCGCACAACATTTCGTCCACGCGCATTTAAATTTAGATTCGAGGCGGCATTGATGCGTCAATCTCGTTCGCTGTTCACCGAACTTGCTCTCGTCGCCATCGCCATCGAGGCGATTGCTATCTCGAAAGACAATTTCGGAATCGCAAAAGCGAAATTGGCATATGCTGTTCGAGCGCGTTCTATCATCCATTCCCGCGAGCTCACGCCGCGAACGCGAAGCATTTTGTCGAAGCGCCACACGTCCGCTGTCTCCTTCAGCGACGCCGTACCTTCCGATCTGAGGCTACATTTCTGGATCGAACGCCCGGTCGATTTCGTCGGTTCGCACATCTTTCCGGCGATCGTCGCTTCGTTCGAAATTTTCGCTACGACATTGACTGTAATCGGACTTCCGATGGCCGGCGACGCTCCGGCGGCTGCTGATCGCCGAACAGCTCGAATTCATCTCGTTGCTCCACGCGACGCGAGAGCAGCGCGCGACTCGACGCCATGGGCTTTCTCTACCCTGTGAAGGGTCGCATGGCCTCACGTTGCGCGAGACGGTAAGCGCCACTGCGCCTTCGTGCGGCGGCGTGACGACAAAATCGGGCTTCGGGTGAAGCGATTCACCCGAAGTGCGGTAGCGTCGGGCGAACGAACGTCTCTTATCACATCCTACGCCGTGTTCGAGCCTCGCTCGAAATTTCACAATGGCTAAAAGCTGTTTCACGACCTCACTTCTAACCGACGATGGACGGCACGATGCTAACCTCGAAATTGCAACAGCGCGCGCCTATCGATGCTCTCGAAGAACGTCTGACGCGCAGGCACGCGCTGATCGGCGTGATCGGACTCGGCTATGTCGGTCTGCCGATCTGCATCACCGCCGCCGAAGTCGGATCGCATGTGCTGGGGTTCGACGTCGATCCCATGAAGCCCGAGGCCCTGGCGAAGGGAAAAAGCTACCTCAAGCATATTTCGGACAATCGAATTCGCCCGCTCGTGAAACAGAATCTGATCGAGGCGACGACCAATTTCGATCGCCTTTCCGAAGCGGACGCCCTGCTGATCTGTGTGCCGACCCCGCTCGACGCTCATCTCGGCCCGGATCTCTCCTTCGTCATCGCGACGGGAGAGCAGATCGCGTCCCGTTTGAGACCCGGTCAATTGATTATATTGGAGTCCACAACCTATCCCGGAACGACCTATGAAGTGTTGCGCCCCATCCTGGAAACCAGCGGACTCTCGTGCGACAAAGACTTTTATCTCGCCTTCTCGCCCGAGCGAGAGGACCCGGGCAATCTGGAATTTTCGACGTCGCGCATCCCGAAGGTCGTCGGCGCCGACAGCGCCGACGCACGCAGATTGGCCGTCGCGCTCTATAACCAATTCGTCCCGAGGACCGTCGAGGTCTCCTCGAGCGCAACTGCCGAGGCGGTCAAGCTGACCGAAAACATCTTCCGCGCGGTCAACATCGCGCTCGTCAACGAGCTGAAACTGGTCTATGGCGCGATGGGCATCGACGTGTGGGAAGTGATCGAGGCCGCGAAATCGAAGCCTTTCGGATATATGCCATTCTATCCCGGGCCAGGGCTGGGTGGACACTGCATTCCTATAGATCCTTTCTATCTCACCTGGAAAGCGCGCGAATATGGCGTCGTGACGCGCTTTATCGAGCTGGCCGGAGAGATCAATTCCAGCATGCCGCAGCATGTCGTCAATGAGCTGGCGCGGGCTCTCGACGCCACTCGCGGGCGCGGCCTGAACAAGTCGCGCATTTTGGTGCTCGGCGTCGCCTATAAGAAGAACGTCGACGACATCCGAGAAAGCCCGTCGCTGCGACTCATCGAATTGCTCGAAGCGCGTGGAGCGGAGGTGCGTTTCTATGATCCTTACGTCAACATGATCCCGGAGACGCGCGAGCACAAATCTTTGGCCGGGCGTCGGTCCGAAGTCTGGGATCCTGCGCAAATCGGCGGCTATGACGCGGTCCTGATCGCGACCGATCACGACGATGTCGATTACGCCGTTCTCGCCTCTCATGCAAAATTGATCGTCGATACGCGAAACGCATGTCGGCACCGGGGCGTGACGAGCGCCAATGTCGTCCTGGCGTGATGCGGACAGCATTCGCATCTGAGCGTCGCGCCGATTCAGAGATGGAATAGCCATGTTGGAACTCGAGCCGCGAACGATCGCCTGCGTTGTCGGCGCGCGCCCCAATTTCGTGAAGATCGCGCCGATCATGCGCGCCATCTCGGCGCGCAAGGGCCTCGTAGCGCGACTCATCCATACTGGGCAACATTACGATGTCGCCATGAACGCCGTGTTTTTCGACGAACTCAGCATTCCATCGCCGGATGTAAATCTCGAAGTGGGGTCCGGAACCGGCACAGAGCAGACGGCCCGCATCATGTTGGGAATGGAGTCCGAGCTGTCGAAAAAAACGCCAGATCTCCTGCTCGTAGTCGGCGACGTCAACTCGACGGTCGCCTCCGCGCTCGTCGCCGCTAAGCTGCGCATTCCGATCGCTCATGTCGAAGCCGGGCTGCGCAGCAAGGACCGCTCTATGCCGGAGGAGATCAATCGCCTCGTGACAGATCGGCTCTCCGATCTCCTTTTCACGACCGAACATTCCGCCGTCGATAATCTGATCGGAGAGGGCGTTTCTCCGGGACGCATCGTCTTCGTCGGAAATGTGATGATCGATACATTGCATGCGTGCCTACATCGCGCGGCCCCCGCGCGCGAGACACTCACGGAAATCGGCGTGACACCCGCGATCGGCGAAGATGTGGTAAGCCGCGGCTTCGCGCTGGTCACACTGCATCGTCCCTCCAATGTCGACGATCGGGACAAGCTCGCATTGCTTCTTGAAGCTCTGGCCGGGATCGCGCAAAAAATTCCGCTCGTGTTTCCTCTGCATCCGCGCACGGGTTCGATGATCGAGAGCGCTGATCTCGGCGGATTTCTACGCTCCTCCCCCATCATCGTCGCCCCGCCGCTCAGCTATCTGCGCGCGATCGGGCTCATGCGCGAAGCGCGCTTCGTCGTCACCGACAGCGGCGGTGTGCAGGAGGAGACGACTGCTCTCGGGACGCCATGTCTAACGGTTCGAAATAGCACCGAGCGCCCGATCACCATCGAGCAGGGCACAAATCAACTCGTCGCCACGCTCGATGAGCTGAATGCTGCGGTCGACGATATCCTCGACAATGGCGGCAAGAAAGGTCGCATCCCACCCTTGTGGGACGGGCGCGCGGCCGAACGCATCGCAGAGGAGATCGACGCGTTTCTCGCTCACGAGCGCTTGCCTCTACCCGCTTGACGAGGAAATTAGCTGATCGTGCGGATCGTCTTTTTTACGCACTACTACCCGCCCGAGGTGAATGCGCCAGCCTCCAGAACCGCAGAGCACGCCCGCGTTTGGGCGCGCGCTGGGCATGAGGTCGTCGTCGTTACCTGCGTGCCGAACCATCCGCGCGGCAAGGTTTATCCCGGCTATGTCAATCGGCTCTATCAGACGGAGACAATCGACGGCGTGCGCGTGGTGCGCGTGTTCACGCTCATCGCCGCCAATGAAGGTTTCCTGCGTCGGGCGTTGAACTACCTCTCTTACGCACTGTCGGCGAGCATGGCGTTCGTCTGGCTCCAGCGCCCGGATGTCGTCATATCGACTTCACCGCAATTTTTTTGCGGCCTCGTCGGGCTCGTCGCTCGCGCGTTGAAGCGGACCCCATGGGTTCTCGAGATACGCGACCTGTGGCCGGAGAGCATTGTGACAGTCGGCGCGATGCGCAATGGATTCCTCATTCGCTGTCTCGAGCAGCTCGAGGCCCTGGCCTACCGTCGGGCCGATAGGATCGTCTCCGTGACGGACTCATTCATGCCTCACATCGCCGCGCGCGGCGGCGCGCCGGAAAAGACAACAGTGATCAAGAATGGCGCGGACCTCGATCGTTTCAACGCGAGCGACGACACACACGCGGCGAAAGAGCGGCTCGACTTGCAAAGCAAATTCGTCGCGGCCTATGTCGGAACGCACGGCATGGCGCACGGTCTCGACACGATTCTGGAGGCGGCCGAGTTGCTGCGAGGGGCGACGGACATTATTTTCCTACTCGTCGGCGAAGGCGCGGAACGACCACGACTTCTCCGCCTGAAGGAAGAGAGGCGGCTCGACAATGTCCTGATGCTCGAACAGCAGCCGAAGGAGGCCATGCCGGGCATATGGGCCGCGACGGATGTCAGCCTCATACTCCTGCGCCGAGACGAACTATTCAAAACAGTGCTGCCTTCCAAAATGTTCGAAGCCATGGCTATGCGCCGTCCAATTGTTCTCGGGGTGGACGGAGAAGCGCGTAAATTGCTTGAGGAGGCCCGAGCGGGAATTGCGATCACCCCGCAGAGCGCGAATGAGCTCGCCGCTGCAATCTTGCGGCTCGCCAATGACCGCAATCTCGTTGCTCGGCTCGGCGCCTCAGGCTGCGCGCATGTGCGCGAGCATTACGATCGGGCAGTGCTCGCGGCGCGCTATTTAGATGTTCTGTCGGCAGCGATCGGCGCTGAACCGGCGAAGCGTCCAGTCGCCGTGCAACTCGAGACGCTGGCCCGCCGATGAAAGAAGGAGCATTGCGCAAGATGGCGCGGGCGATCGCCTTCGGGCGGAACGTGCCGCTGGCCAAATTGGCGCGCCGCTTGGAGCTCGATTTGATACGACGCGTCGCCCATGTCGGACTGTCCGCGCCGCTCCCGGCCACAGCGCCGCCGCTCGCCGATAGGCCGCCGACGCCTCTTTTCGAACCGCGGCGAGGAATGATCGCACGGATCGGTCGATCCTTGCGCTTCACCTTTCTTCGCCAGTCGCATGCGTCCCCTGCCATCGTCGACTGGCGGATGCGTCGTGGCGATCGAGGCGGGCAGCTCTGGCGAATGAATCTCCACTACATGGAGTATCTGGAGGACGTCGACGATGAGATGTTCTTCGAACTCGTCAGCCAGTGGACGAACGCCAACCCTCCCTATGCGCGGGACTATTGGAAGGACACCTGGAACAGCTATGCGCTTGCGTTGCGTGTCGTCGTCTGGATGCAGCAAGCAGCCACCCGCGGCGCGCGTCTGACCGTCGACGAGAGCGCGATGATGATCGCTTCGCTCGCCAGACAATTGCGATTTCTGGAAGCCAATCTCGAGACTGACATCGGTGGAAATCACCTCATAAAGAACCTCAAAGCGCTGATCTGGGCGTCCGCTTTCTTCACGGGTCGCGACGCGGATCGCTGGCGCGCGTGCGGCTTGCGTTTGCTACGGCGGGAATTACGTGCCCAAATCCTGCCGGATGGGATGCATTATGAGCGTTCCCCGTCCTACCACTGCCAGGTATTTGCCGATCTGCTCGAGTGTCGCCATGCGCTCGGCTGCGATCCATTGAACGGCGAACTCGACGATGCTCTACACCACATGGCGCAAGTCGTCGCCGATCTTACACATCCGGACGGCTCGGTCGCATTGTTCAACGACTCGGGCCTGTCGATGGCCTATGCGCCGGGCGAATGCTTGGCTGTCTACGAAAAGCTGTTCGGTGGACGGCCGTCGTCCCGCGATGTCTTTGCTTTTCGAGACGCCGGCTACTTCGGGTTACGCAGCGAGGAAAGCTATTTTCTCGCCGATTGCGGCCGCATCGGGCCAGACGATTTGCCTGCACATGCGCATGGCGACGTAGCGAGCTTCGAATGGTCGGTCGGCGGCGCGCGTATCGTCGTCGATCAGGGTGTGTTCGAATATGTCGCCGGCGAGCGGCGCGAACTTTGTCGGACGGCGGCGAGCCACAACACATTGTGTTTCGACGGCGCGGATCAGGCCGAATTTTTTGGTTCGTTCCGTTGCGGACGACGGCCTGAGGTCGCCATCCTCTCCTACAGCCGGACTGACGATGGCTTCATGCTCACGGGAGAGCACGACGGTTTTGCACGATTGGCGCAGGCGCCCATCCACATTCGCGGGTTCGCCGTCGAACCGAGTCGAATAACGATCACGGACCGAATCGAAGGTCACACGAAGCGAGTGGCGAGCATTGGTTTCCTGTTGCATCCGGACGCGCAGGTCGAAATCGCCGGCGCCGTCGCGTCGATAACGCGCGGTGCGGTGGCGATCCGAATGAGCTGTTCCAGGCCGATCGAAATCGAGCCTGCGGTCTGGTGGCCGGATATGGGTCTGGAGTTCGACACGACGCGATTGCGCGTCAAACTCGATGGCGAAGACGGAGTCACGACGGAGTTGAGCGTCGTTTCGTATTCGGCTGACGAGTAGAAGCAGCGGAGATCTCGTGAAGCAGGTCGAGCAGAACTACCGAACTGGCGAATTGCGGGTCGCCGAAGTTCCAGCGCCGAAGGCGATCGATGGTGGCGTGCTCGTCGCGACCAGAGTGTCGCTGATCAGTTCCGGCACGGAAAAGCAGTTGATCGATCTCGCCAAGGCGTCGCTTGTCGGCAAGGCGATCGCGCGTCCGGACCTCGTGCGTCGCGTGTTGCACAATGTCGGACGCGACGGCCTACGGCCGACGATCGAGAAAGTGTTCGCCAAACTGGATACTCCGATTCCCTTGGGATACAGCCTCGCCGGCGAGGTCGTCGACATCGGACGACGCGGAGGCGCCTATGTGGTCGGTGATCGCATTGCATGCGCGGGCGCGGGACAAGCCAATCACGCCGAGTTCAATGCTGTGCCGATGCATCTCACCGCGGCCATTCCGGCAGGCGTCGACGATGAGGACGCGAGCTTCGTCACGCTCGGCTCGATCGCACTGCAAGGTGTGCGCCTCGCTTCGCCGACGCTCGGCGAACGAGTAGTGGTCATGGGCCTTGGCCTTCTCGGGCTGCTCACGGTTCAATTGCTCAAAGCGAACGGCTGTCGCGTTATGGGCTTCGATCCCAATCCGGCGCGCGCGAAACTAGCAGTGGAGCTAGGTGCGGACGCTGCCGTCAGCGACGACCTGATCGAAGCGACGGCCGGATTCACCAATGAATATGGCGCCGATGCGGTGATCGTCACGGCGTCCAGCAAGTCCAATGAACCGATCAATCTCGCCGCCGAGATCAGCCGACTGAAAGGCCGTATCGTCATTGTCGGAATGATCGGTATGACCATCGATCGTGAGCCCTTCTACAAGCGCGAATTGGAACTGAAGCTATCGCTTTCCTACGGTCCGGGCCGGCACGACCCAGCCTATGAGCAGAACGGGTTGGACTATCCTCTGCCCTATGTGCGCTGGACCGAACAGCGCAATATGGAGGCGTTTCTCTCACTCGTCGCCGATGGGAAAGTGACGCCGAAGCGGCTCGTCACGCATCGCTTCCCGATCGCGCAGGCGGAGAAGGCGTATGAGCTGCTCGAGAGCGACGAGCCTCATCTCGCCATTCTGATCACATATCCAGAAGCGGCAGGGCGAGCGATCGAAAGAAGTCTGCGTCTCGCTCCACCGGCGCTCCGCGCCAGCGGCGGAAACGGCGTCGCTTTCCTCGGCTTCGGAAATTATGCCCAAGGCGTGCTGCTGCCGGCGCTGCGCAAGGCTGGCGGCGCGACGCTGACCACGGTGGTGACCGCCACGGGCGTCAGCGCGAGGCACGCCGCCGAGAAGCATGGATTTGCTGTCTCGGCGACCGAGCCGGCCGCTGCCTTGGAGGACAATGATACCGACACTGTGTTCATCGCGACGCGACACGACACGCATGCGCGCTTTGCGCGCGACGCCTTGCGATCTGGAAAGCACGTGTTTTGTGAAAAACCACTGGCGATCGACAGCTCCGGCCTGACCGAGGTCCTAGGCGCGGCTGAAATCGGGCCGGGCGTGCTCACCGTCGGATTTAATCGACGCTTCGCGCCGCTGCTGCAAAAGGCCAAAGCTGCGCTCGAGCCGCGAACGGGAGCGCTCGTGATGCTATATCGCATCAACGCGGGCGCTATCCCGGCCGATAGTTGGATACAGCGCGAGGAAGGAGCTGGCCGCGTGATCGGCGAAGTATGCCATTTCGTGGATGCTTTGACCTTCCTATCCGGAAGCCTGCCGATCGAGGCGCAAGCGATCGCCACGCGCGATCATGCCGATGCGGTCTCGATCCTCGTCCGCTTCGCCGACGGCTCCAGCGGCACGATCGTCTATTCGTCGGTCGGCGACGCGGGCGTGCCGAAGGAATATATCGAAGTCTTTGCCGGGGGGCGCGTGATCCAACTCGACGACTTTCGTTGCCTCACCGTGACGCGGAGTGGCAAGCGCAAGACGACGAAAAGCGCGCAGAACAAGGGCCAGCACGGCCTCGTCTCGGCGTTTCTCGAGGCGACGCGGGGCAAGCGCGAGGCGCCCATTCCGCTCGCTCAACTCGTCGCCGTCACAGAAGCGACATTCGCGATCGAGGAATCGCTACGCATCTGCGCGCCGGTCGCGATTCCGGCGAGTCGAGAATGAAAGCGGCAATCCATTTCTTGGTCCGGTCGTGGACTGAGGTCGCCGACAGAGGTGTTTTCGATGTCTGCACAAAATAGGCTCGTCCATCACGCCTCGAAAAATCGGGCGAGGCGTCTTCAAATCCGTGCTCGAACTCGAAGCCGAGATCGCCCGCTACATTGGCCGAAATTCCTGCAACCTCTGTCTGAATCGGTGCGCTCGGAGGCGATCTTGAACCAGCGCTATGTTCAATATGGCTGCGGCCTCAGCGCCCCGGAAGGGTGGATCAGTTTCGACGCCTCCCCGCGTCTTCGCCTGGAACGGCTGCCAGGAGTTGGCTTCGTAGCCGACACTCTGAACCTCCGCCTGTTTCCATCCAATGTCGCCTATGGAGATATCGTTGCCGGCTTGCCCGTGCCCGACGGCTCTGTGGAGGCGATATACGCCAGTCATGTGCTGGAGCACCTTGCACGGGAAGACGTGTCGCGGGCGATCGCTAACACGTATAAGGCGCTGCGTCCGGGCGGCGTGTTCCGCATGATCGTGCCCGATCTCGCTTCGCGGGCCGAACGCTATCTGCGTGATCGGCGTGAAGGCCGAGGCGAGGCCGCGGACGCTTTCATCGGGGCATGTCACATCGGCTTGTTGCAGCGTCGACGCGGCCTAGTCGGAACTCTTCGATCTTTCTTCGGCTATAGCGGCCATCGCTGGATGTATGATCGGGAACTGATGAGCAGTCTTCTTCGGGAGGCGGGCTTTGTCGAAATTCGTCCCTGCGAGTTTCATGACAGCAACGATCCCATGTTCGATCTGGTCGAGGATCGCGGGCGTTTCGTCGACGATGGCCATACCGAGGTCGCCCTTCAGGCCCGACGCCCGGACGAGCCCTGTGTCGCCATCCGTATGTCAGCATGAGAGTCGCTCGCAGGCTCGAGCGGATATGTCGCGCGTGACGCAGATCGCATTTTCATGGATGGGCTTGCCACAATACGCAGCGCGGCTCATTCGCGGCGCTGTGGATCGCTTGGGCCAAGATTGTATCGTCGTCGGCTCGCCGCCGGAAGTGCCGATCACGGGCATGGAAGAGGCGCTGAATTGCCCGATCTCGTGGGTCGACGCCATGCAACCAGTGACCTGGCGCGATCTCGGATTCGCCATCCCTGAAATCTTCGTGCAGTCCGGTTGGGCCTATCCGGCGTTCGTAGCGCTCGGCCGCGAGGTGAAGGCCCGCGGCGGCCGCGTGATCGGTCTCAGCGACGCTAACTGGCGTGGAGATTTCCGGCAGTTTGCTCTCGGCGCCATCGCCTTTCGTATCTTTCACAGACGCCATTTTGACGCCATGATTGTCCCGGGTCGCCAAGGCGAAAGGCTGATGCGCTGGTTCGGGATGCCGGCCGATCTGGTGCGCAGCGGCATGTATGGCGCGGACCAAACTCTGTTCCATGGCGGGGGCGATCTCGCGTCGCGGCCCAAAACCTTTCTTTTCGTTGGCCAGTTCATCGCTCGCAAAGACGTGCTTGGTCTCGCTAACGCCTTTATCCGCTTTTCCCGTTCACGCCCCGATTGGAGGTTACGCCTGTGTGGTAACGGCGAACTGAAGCATCTCATTCCCCAACATGATAACATCGTGACCGAGGATTTCGTGCAACCCGAGCAATTGGCCGAAAGGTTCCGAATGGCGAGAGTCTTCGTATTGCCCTCGCTCGCCGAGGCGTGGGGGCTGGTCGTGCATGAAGCAACCTCATGCGGCTGCAGCCTTTTGTTGAGCGATCGCGTCGGCAGCGCGGACGATCTTGCAGGCGCGCGCAACGCGGTGCGCTTTGTCGCGGGAAACGAGGATGAGCTTTTGCGAGCCTTGCACGAGGCGGCCGACTTCGATGATGCGCGGCTGGTTGAGGCCGAAGCGGAGTCGAGACAACTCGCCGGAGCATTCGGCCCCGGGCGATTCGGTCGTGAAGTTGAAGGGCTGATCAGCGAATTTTTGCATGATGCACGGGACCAAGCGCGTCAGCGCCCGGAATTCCTGTAAGGAAACACGAAATGTTCAATTCTCTCCTCGTGCGATTATTCGGGTTCCAGGCCACGCTGCATCATGGCGACGCACTCGTCTGGGATCGCATGCGATGGATCACGCGGCGGCTGCGCGTCACTCGCAACGCCGATCGCTTGCTGGATGTCGGCTGCGGCTCGGGCGCCTTCACCATCGGCACGGCCAGACGGGGATACAGGAGCCTCGGATTGAGCTGGGATGAGCGGAATCAGAGGGTAGCGCAAAAACGCGCGGCGCTTTGCAACGTCCAGAGCGCGACATTCGAGATCTGCGACGTCCGCAAGCTGCACGAGCGAACCGATTTTATTGGCGCCTTCGACGTCGTGTTGTGTTGCGAGAATATCGAGCACATCCTCGACGACCTGGCGCTCATGAAATCCATGGTCAACTGCCTGAAACCCGGCGGACGGCTGTTGCTGACGACGCCTCATCTCCATAGGATTCCGCAAACTTTCATGGATTACGGTCCATTTCCGGACGTCGAGGACGGGCGCCATGTGCGCGCCGGCTACAACCGGGCGATGCTATCGGAACTCTGCGCTCTATCGGGTCTGACGATCGAAGAGTTCAGCTTCATCTCCGGCCCGATCAGCCAGTCGAGCGCCTGGCTCATGTGGCAGATCGGACGCATTCATCCGCTCTTCGGCTGGGCCGTAGCACTGCCGCTGCGTCCGCTACCGCCCTTGTTCGACAAGCTGCTGATGCGGCGTTTCGGCTTCGCCCCGTTCTGTATCGGGCTGGAGGCGTATAAGCCGCGCTTTTCCATCGCATCGGCGTCGAAGCCTGCGGCCTCCGCGTCCTGACGAGGGCGATGTCGCTCTAGCTTTCTTTCGTCGAAGCGAATTCTGATCGATCGAACGATTCCGTTTGATCGGAAAGCACTTATCTTATGACTTTTCCTGCCGCTGAGGCAGAAAGGAACCGCTCTCGTCACCGGCGAGGGATGAATCGGGAAACCGCGGACCGTTTGACGGTTAGAGCTAGAGTATGATCGCCCTCGTCTTTTCCTTTGGCCTGATCGGATACTCGGGCTTTTGGCCCGAATGACAAGCAGAGGCATGGAAAAGATGAACCCTTCTACCATTGGCGTCGACGTTTCAAAAGCTTGGCTCGACGCGCATCGCCTCGTGGACGGAGCCGCGCGCCGTTTCGCCAATGACAAGACCGGCCGAAAGGCCTTGATCAAATGGATGGGCGCCGCGCCGGTGAAGCGTGTCGTGTTCGAGCCCACCGGCCCTTACCATCGCGCGCGTGAACGCGCGCTCGACATAGCCGGTCTGCCGATAGCCAAAGTCAATTCGGGCCACGCGCGCCGCTTCGCCGAGGCCGCCGGCAAGCTCGTCAAAACCGATCGCGCCGACGCCGCCATGCTGGCGCGCATGGGAGAGGCTCTCGACCTCGAGCCTCGCCCTTGCGTCAGCCAGACCATCGCCGAGCTGAAAGAATTGCATCTGGCGAGAGCCGCGCTCATCAAAGACCGCACCGCCGCCACGAACCGCGCGAAGGCGATCACGCTTTCGCTGCTCGAAAGGCGGAACAAAAAGCGCATCGCCGAAATCGACGCGAAAATCGTGGAGATAGACGCCGCAGTCGAACAGCGCATCGAAGGCGATCCGCTCCTCACTCGCCGGTTCGAAATTCTCCTCTCCGTCCCCGGAGTCTCGAAATTCACGGCTTTCGCCCTGCTCATCGAAATGCCAGAACTCGGCCGCCTCGAAGGAGGACAGGCGTCGAGCCTCGCTGGCCTCGCGGCTGTCCGACGACAGTCCGCAGATGAAGGCCGGCTTTGCCAGGCTCCTCAAGGGGAAGCCAGGCAAGGTCGCCATCACCGCCCTTATGCGCAGAATGATCGTCCTCGCCAGCGCCTTGTTGCGCGATGATCGCACTTGGGCTGAAAAAGCCCCTTGTCCATAACGGATACTCTAGCGGCCCCCGACATCGATTTTGGCGGCGCTTTTCGAATTTCGATCGCTGCGCAACAGCAAGCGAGGCGAGGCGTGACCGGGCAAGAGATTGCTTTCGAGAATTACGTTGCGCGGCTGAGCATGGACCAGCGCGAATTGTCTACGACAGCGCTTATCGCGCGAGCCGCGTCGCAGGCCGCGAGTGGATCGCCCAGGCAGGCTCGGCCGGCCCATTCAGGAGCGACGACATGACCGACCCCGTCGCCGGCGCGAAGCAGGCGCTGGCCGAATATTACGCCGCCGCCGCCGCCGATTACGATGCGCTTCACATCGATCCGAGAGACGAGCACGCCAAGGCTCTCGGTTGGCTCGCCGCGATGATCGGCCAATATGCTTTCACGAGTGTGCTGGATGTCGGCTCGGGAACGGGCCGCGCGCTGTTCTATCTGAAAGATCGGCCCGGTCTCGAATTGAAGGGCGTCGAGCCGTCTCAGGCGCTTCGCGAAATCGCCTATGCAAAGGGACTGGCGGAGACCCAGCTCGTCGCGGGCGATGCGTTGGCGTTGGAGTTCGTTGATAATTCCATCGACGTCGTTTGCGCTTTCGGGATACTCCATCATATCGAAGATCATCGGCGCGCGGTCGCCGAAATGTGCAGGGTGGCGCGTAGAGCCGTATTTATCTCCGACGCAAATAATTTCGGGCAGGGCAGTTTCAAAAGTCGGGCGATGAAACAGATTTTGAATGCGCTCGGCCTCTGGAGGATTTGTGACTATATTCGTACCGGCTTCCGGGGGTATCATTTCAGCGAAGGAGATGGGGTGTATTACTCCTATTCCATCCATGACGATGTTCTGAGCTTACGCTCGAAATTTCCTGACGTCTATTATATGAGCACGAGGCCGAGCGGGCCCGACCTCTACCGGGCGGCGCAAACACTGGCGGTGTTCGCGACCCGCGAAGACAAACACGGATAGAGCATCGTCTGTCGGCCATGATCAAACGGCTGCAACGGAGCGCCAAAGGGTTTCAAATGAGCCGACTGCAATATCTTCTGCGAAGCGCGTTACGCTTTGCTGATCCGGCGGGATGGATCTGTCCCAACTGCGGTTCTGCGGCCGCGCAAGAAATAGACAGGAAGTTCTTAGTGACGCGGCTCATGCGCTGCGACGAGTGTCGTCTCCAGTTTCGCGGCCCGACGGACACGGAAGAGTTCAACAAGATATTTTACAATTTCCATTACCAGGAAGGGACTGCCATGATTTGTCCCTCCGACACGGAAATCGCAGCGTTGACCGCCGCGAACTTCGCCGGCTCGGAGCGGGATTTTTCCCGCTATGTCGGACTTTTGAAGCGACACGGCGTCGCGGAAGGCGACAAGGTTTTCGACTTCGGCTGTTCCTGGGGCTACGGCAGCTATCAATTCGCCCGCGCTGGATATGACGTCGAGTCCTATGAAATCGCCGAGGATCGCCGCAATTACGGCATCGCGAAGCTAGGCGTTCGCCACGTCGACGACCCCTTTGCGATCGACGAAGAGCATCCGCTGTACAACAGCTTCGACTGTTTTTTTTCGGCCCATGTCCTCGAACATGTTCCGGCGCCGTCGAAGGTCTTCGATCTGGCATGGAAATGCCTGCGGCTGGGCGGTGTATTTATTGCTGTGGCGCCGAACGGCTCCGCACGCCATCGAGAGCGATTTCCGCAGTCGTGGCGCACGATGTGGGGCGGCGTCCACCCGAATTTTCTCGACGATGTGTTTTATGACGCCCAATTTTCCAGATCGCGGCGCCGCTATGAATCTCCGAGCGGCGGCGATCCATGGGAAAATTATGAACTAGGCTTTATCGCCTTCAAAGGCCCAGATCAGGACCGATTTTGATTGCGGGACAGGTTGAACACAATGCAGTCCGCGCAGTCGCGTGGAGGCGGAATCATGGAACAGTAAGCGAGCACATTCAATGAGCGAACCAGCAACGGCGCGTCCGACAGTATCAGCGCATTACGATGCAGCCTATTTCGAGTGGCAGAAGGATGGAGGGCAATTTGGCGGATGGGCCAATATCGACAAATTTCGCAAATCGATCGAGCCTGCATCGAGGGTGCTGGATTTGGGTTGCGGCGGGGGATTCCTGCTCGCCAATCTCGAATGCGCCGAGCGATTCGCCATCGAACCCAACGCCACGGCGCGCGAGACCGCAGTGAGCAATGGCGTGCGGGCTTTCGCCAACGCGGCAGAAGCGCTCGCGGCGATCGGGCAGGAGAGCATCGACGTCGTCATTTCCGACAATGCGTTGGAGCATGCGCTCGAGCCCTGGCAGGAGTTGCGGGCCTTGAAACCGCTGTTGAAACCCGGTGGCAAGCTGCACATCGTGGTTCCCTGCGAAAACATCAGCTGGGTCTATAAGACGAAGGACATCAATCAGCATGTCTATTCCTGGAGCCCGCAGAGCATTGGCAATCTGCTCAAGGCGGCTGGCTATGAGGTCGAATATTCCCGGCCCTATATCCACAAATGGCCGCCCAGGATGAGCAGGCAGCTCGCACGACTCGGACGCCCCGTGTTTAATTTCTGTTGCCGGGTCTGGGGGCAACTCGATCGCCGCTGGTTTCAGATCGAGGCGATGGCCACGAAGCCCATGAGCGATCATGACTGAACGGCGAGTCATGATGATCCAGCAGGGCGCGCGACGAAACTTCGTCTATGCGCGACATTTGGAAGCCGCGAATTTGCTGCATAGTCTCGTGACCGACGCCGCCTGGCCGGAGGGCGATGCTGGCTCATTGGCGCAATTCGCCGCTCGGTTCGCGCCGCGGCTTCGCGGGGCCATCGCGCGCCGGACGGTTCGCGGTGTGCCTAGCGCACGCTTGCACGCTAGCGTGCTGCCCAACCTCGTCTCGACGTCGATGTCCTTTCTGCATGCGGAACGCGCCTACCCGCTGATCGACGAGGCGCTCGCTTGGCCCAATCGCCTGCGCGGCCTCGAGGGCGCTGACATTGTCGTCAATTATCACGGCAATGGCGGCTCGTTCCTGGCGTTTGCCAAGCGCCGCGGCGCGCGGATTGTCTCCGATTTTGTCGTCACGCCCAAATATCTCGAGATCGAACACGAGGAACGCTCGCGATGGCCGGGTTGGGAAAGCGACAGCACTTCCCCGTCAGTAATCGAATTCTACCGCAAACGAATGAGCCGCCTCGTCGCCATATCCGATCTCTACCTTTGCCCCTCGCGGGCCGTGGCGCGCGATCTCGGAGATTTGCCCGGCTTCGATCCGGCGCGGGTGAGGCTCGTTCCCTACGGCGCCAGCGGCGTCCTGCTGCGCGAGGCCCGGCCGGAGCCGGGGCGAGTGTTGTTCGCCGGCGCGGCGGGCCTGCGCAAGGGCATTCCGTATCTCGCCGAGGCGGCGCGCATCTTGAACCAGCGGGGAATGAACATCGCACTCATTGTCGCCGGTCGGGTGTCGCCGATTGTCCGAGCGCGGCCGGAGACACAAGACCTCGTCTTCCTCGGCGCGCTCGACCGCGAACGGATGGCGGAGGAGTTCGCGCGCACGGATGTATTCTGTCTGCCCTCGCTCGCCGAAGGGTCCGCGACATCGATTTATGAGGCCCTGGCCAACGGCCTTCCGGTGGTCACGACAGAATCGAGTGGTTCGGTCGTTCAGGACGGCGTCGAAGGCCTGATCGTTCCCGAACGCGACGGAACAGCCATAGCCGATGGAATCGCGCGCATCGTAACCGATCGGCGATTGCGGGCCGCCATGTCGGCGGCGGCGCTGGCGACCGCGCAACGATACAGCGACGAGGCCTGCGGCCGCACTTTTGTCGCAGTCATCCGAAAGCTGGCAGGTTTGAGCGACGTCCGCCTCGCTGAGCCGAAGGCATGACTCCTGATCTCAATCAGGGTCGAACCGGGATTGCTCACTCTCTTTCCGATCTTAGAGCAATTTCCGATCTGATTGGATCGAAAACGGGCCTGCTGAATTTGGCGTTGCTGGCGATCGCCAATTTCGTCTCGGTGCAGTCATTCAAGCTCGGCGCAATTTCTCTGCCGTGCATGCTGTTGATGACCAGCTTCGTTTACTTCTACCTCATGCCAGGACTGTCCTCCGCCGACGGCCAAGTGACGCCGCGGTATGCGGGCGGGTATTCCCTCGCAAATCCCACAAGGCGCCAATAGCGAGATTCCTCGGTGGTTACGCCGCTCTTCGTCGGCGGAGGTGAGCAGGTGGTGACTGCATTTTGTCATCGACCAAACGCCGCACGTCGAGCGCCCCTTGATTTTCGCCTGCAAGACCCACACTCCAACCGGCTCTCCCAAGGTTTCTGGAATGAAAGTTCTCGTAGATTGCACGCCGCTCGCCTGGGGGGGAGGGGTTCAAGGAGCTATCGCCCTCCTCGTCAATTTGCGACAACAGTCCGATATCGATTGGCAGGCGGTTGTGCCCATCCCACTCCAGTCTTTCCTTCCGCCGGAAGTCGCTTTCGATGCTCGTGTGTTCTTCGTGCAGAAAAGACACAATTTTGACCGCGTGTGGCTTCGCTATAAGCTGCCCCATATCGAAGCCGCATTTGCGCCGGATATCGTATTCACGGTTAGCGGGCCGGCATACTTTCGCGCGCGCGCCTACCATGTCGTCGGCTTTGCGCTTCCCACTCTCATTTATAAACCCGACGGCCCGCTCACATCGCCGACGCTCCTCGGGAAGCTCACCGATTGGTTACGGTGTATCGCGCTTCGCCAAGCCGATCATTTTGCAGTCCAAACGCAAGTGGTTGCCGACAGGTTGGCACGCCGCCTCCAAATTGATCCAGACCGAATTTCCGTGATCGGAAACTGCGTCAATCCGCTTCTCGCGCAGCACAGTCCCGGAGAGGATCCGCCCATTGGATGTTTCGGAATCTTGATTCCAACGGCATATTATCTCCACAAGAATCTTGAGATTACGCCCCCAGTCGCGGCGGCGATGCGACGGCTCGATCCTGAGTTGGACTTTGAGTTCCGATTCACGCTGGAGCCGTCGAGTCCCCACTGGCGCGCGATTGCCGCCGAGGCGAAGCGGCTTGGGATCGCGGATCGCCTCGTTGCCGTGGGCACGTTGCGGCTCAACGAGCTGGCGCTCGCCTATCGAGCCGCTTCCGCAGTATTCCTGCCGACATTGCGCGAGGCCTCGACCGCCGTCTATCCTGAAAGCTTTTTCTTCGAGCGACCATTGGTGACGTCCGATATGGATTTTGCGCGCGAGCTGTGCGGAGACGCGGCGATCTTCGTGCCACCACAGGATGTCGACCAAATCGCTGCCCGCTTGATCGAGCTCGCTCGCTCTGCGGAACTGCGCTCGCGCCTCATCACGGCCGGACGACGACAATTGCCGCGCGCGTACCCAAGTTCCAGTGAAAAGTTCAAACTTCAGGTGGAACTGCTCCACAGAGTGATCGCCACGCGCAATATCGACGCACGCAGACAGCGATGATCTCGCGAACGAGATCCCGGCCTTTGTGAAAAGAACGTCAAAGGTCGACATCATACTCACCCCGCTCCTCGCATCGAGCGGCCGTGCCCATCGCCCGTCGTTTGCACCAGAGTTGTAACTTGACCGGCAGTGATCGCCGCTGACAGAGGACACGATGAGAAATTCTGAAGGCCTTGTTTTTTCTAGCCAGCAACCGGCGGAAGCCGCCCCCTGCCAAGAGGCTGTGGCGGGGCATTTTGAACGATTGGCGGAAAGTTACGCGACCAACTTTGACCCCCACACACACACTGGTGCCGCGGTTCAATTTCAACTGCGACGCCAACTCACTGTCGAATTGTTGTCTGGAGAGAAACCGCGTGCGCTCCTCGACATTGCGGCGGGCTCAGGCGAGATTACCCATGCAGTTGCCTCATTCCTCGCATTCGACGAGTTGCTCGTGAATGACATCAGCCCGGGAATGCTGCAGTTGGCTCAGCGAGGTTTCAAGCAGCGGCCACCGGCCGGCAGTATTACATGGACTAATGAAGACGGATTCGAACTGCTGACGAAGGCGGGCGCTGACCGATTTGACGTGATCCTTTGCCTTGGTTTGATTGCGCACACTGGTCGCCTCCCAGAACTCCTGGCGCGCGCCTTCACCAGCCTCCGGCGTGGTGGCGTGCTCATCTTGCAGTCCACTCTGACAGACCATCCAGGCGCCTGGATCAGCACCCTCTACGCGCGGTCGCCGTTGCGACGCGTGATCTACAAGGTCGAAGCTTTCTCCAAGGACGAGATACTTGCCGCTGGATCCGCGGCCGGGTTCGAGTTGGCTGAGATGCGTCGTTACGGAATCTGCCTGCCGTTCGGCGACCGCATTCTGCATCAGATCAATTATCTCCTCGAGGCGGCCTACGCCGGTAAGTTGAGCAAGCGTGGCGGAGAAGCTTTGTTCAAGTTGAGGAAGCCGATTTGAGCCCGGCTTAGACGTTCTGCGGACGGATGCATGCATCCGGCTCGGCTGCGGCGTGAGCGCGATGAAGTCGGCGCTTCATTTGCGCGAACCAGCCCATTCACGATGATGCGGCGTCGTAACAGCCCGTTGACGAAGTCGCGCCTGGCTGATTCGGTTTCCAAGTGAGATTCGGCTGAGGTTGGCTTGATGGCGATGCGGCGTGAGACGGGGACGCAGGGGGGATCTGGTTGTCGGCTGGGCCGAGCTACCGCGCTCTCCGGGGCACGCATTTTACGACGAGCTGACCTGCCCCTGAAAAA
>NZ_LUUM01000279.1:0-37543 GCF_001644125.1 Methylosinus sp. R-45379 | reverse complement strand
CGGCCCGGACATTCGATGAACATCTTCTCCGACTTCCACGTCGCCATCGCCGCCATTCTCGATTCGATCAAGGCCTCCGGCCGCCTGCCGGAGACGCTGGATCATGCGCGTTTCGTCGTGGAGCCGCCCAAGGACGCCGCCCATGGCGATCTCGCCACCAACGCCGCCATGGTCTTCGCCAAGGAGGCCAAGGCCAATTTCGCCAATCCGCGCCAGCTCGCGGTGGAGATCGCCGCCGCGCTCGCCGATCTGCCCGATGTGGCCGAGGCCGAGGTCGCCGGGCCGGGCTTCATCAACATCCGCCTGAAGCCAAGCCTCTACGCCGATGTGCTGCGCGCAGTGCTGACCGATTGCGAGGCCTATGGAAGGCCTCAGGGCAGGGGGGCGCTCGCCGGCAAGATCAATGTCGAATATGTCTCGGCTAATCCGACCGGGCCGATGCATGTCGGCCATGGCCGCGGCGCCGTGTTCGGCGATGCGCTGGCCAATCTCCTCGCCTTCGCGGGCGCCGAGGTGACGCGCGAATATTACATCAATGACGCCGGCGCGCAGGTCGATGTTCTCGCCCGCTCCGCCTTTCTGCGCTATCGCGAGGCGCTCGGCGAAACGATCACGATCCCCGAAGGCCTTTATCCCGGCGACTATCTGAAGGCCGCCGGCGAAGCCCTGGCGAAGCAATATGCCCGCGAGCTTTTGGACAAGAGCGAGAGCGAATGGCTGGAGCCGGTCAAGCGCGCCGCGATCGACGCCATGATGGCGATGATCCGCGACGATCTCGCCGCTCTCGACATTCGCCATGAGGTGTTCTTCTCCGAGCGCTCGCTGCATGAGAAGATCAACGGCCTTTCGGAGATCGACAAGGAGATAAACGAGCTGCGCGCGCGCGGCCTCGTCTATGACGGCCGCTTGCCGCCCCCCAAGGGCCAATTGCCGGATGATTGGGAGGATCGCGAGCAGACCTTGTTCCGCTCCACCGATTTCGGCGACGACGTCGATCGTCCTTTGAAGAAATCCGACGGCTCCAATACCTATTTCGCGGCCGATATCGCCTATCATAAATCCAAGATCGACCGGGGCTTCACCACGCTCGTCGATGTGTGGGGCGCCGATCACGGCGGCTATGTGAAGCGCATGACCGCGGCGGTCGCCGCGCTTTCGGACAATAAGGTCACGCTCGACGTGAAGCTCTGCCAGCTCGTGAAGTTGATGCGCAATGGCGAGCCGGTGAAAATGTCGAAACGCGCCGGCGATTTCGTCACCTTGCGCGAGGTGGTGGACGAAGTGGGCGTCGACGCCGTGCGTTTCATGATGCTCTATCGCAAGAATGACGCGCCGCTCGAATTCGATCTCGCCAAGGTCATCGAGCAGTCGAAGGACAATGCCGTCTTCTATGTGCAATACGCCCATGCGCGCGCCAAATCGGCGATCCGGCAGGCGCTCGGCGCTTTTCCCGATCTCGATCTGACGCCCAAGGCGCTCGCCGCTGCGCCGCTCGATCTGCTGCAGGACGAAGGCGAGATCGCGCTCGCCAAGGCCATTGCGCAATATCCGCGATTGATCGAATCGGCCGCCACGGCGCATGAGCCGCACAGAATCGCCTTCTATCTCTACGATCTCGCCAGCGTCTTTCATTCGCATTGGAACAAAGGCAAAGATCGGCCACAATTACGCTTTGTTAATGCAGATGATAGAAATTCGACCTATGCGCGGATGGCGTTGGTCGTTTCTTTGACTTGCGTCCTGGCGTCGGGTTCGAGACTCCTAGGCGTGAGCGCCCCCGACGAGATGCGGTGATCGCGGCCGGCGCTTTGCAAGAGCGCGGCGCGCGCTCGCATCCGGGAATGGCGACGTCGCGTCCGTCGGGTAGTGAGCAGGAAGGTGCATCATGCGCGAGGCGACGGCCCGAGGGCCTTCCATCGACATCAGCGAGTTCGAGCGGCGCCTGCGTGGCGGCGAGCCGCAGGAGAATCAGCCGGGCAGGAGCGAGGCGAAGAGCGATCCGCTCGCCGAGCTGGCGCGGCTGCTGCACGGCGACGAGACGGCAGGCGCGGCCGATCCTTATGGTAGAGTCTTCGCCGACCAGCAGCGTCGGGAGCCGGCCGTGAGCCAGAGAGACAGAGACGTTTTCGATACGGCCGAGCTGCGCGGGGCTCTGCCGCCGGTCTCGCCGTCGCCCATGTCGCCCTCGCCATTGTCGCCGCCGCCGCTTTCGCCGGCGGCGCAGCAGCAATCGCAGTCCGACGACTATTACGCCGTGCGCTCGCCCGGCGAGGGTCAGTGGGCGCATCAGGATCAGCAGGACTATCTCGACTATGGCGTCGAGGACGAGCCTTATGACGAGCCGCGCGAGCGGAGAGGCTTTTTCGGCGCTTTGCGCGATCGGCTGCGGCCGTGGCATGCGGTCGTCGCTCTCGCCGGCGTCGGCGCGGTGAGCGTCGGCTTGGCCTTGGGCCATCGCGGCGGCATCGTGGCCCCGCAGGAGCTCGCCACCATAAAGGCGCCGGAAGGGCCGGCCAAGGTGCAGCCCTCCACCGTCGCCGAAGCCGCCGCGCCCCAACGCGGCGCCGCCGTGCTCGATCGCAATCAGACCGCTCCGGTCAAGAAGGTCGTCTCCAAGCAGGAGCAGCCGGTCGATCCGGCGGCGGCGGTGCGCGTCGTCAAGCTCGGCGACGGGCCGGTCGACGCGCCGCACGAGGCCGCCCCGGCCGGCGGCCCCAATAATCCCTATGGCGCCGAGCCGCGGCGGGTGAAGACCGTCTCGGTGCGGCCCGACGGCACCGTCATCGATCACGACGCGCCGACGCCGGCGATCGCCCGTCCCGTCAATGTCGCTCCCCCGGCGCGGCCGCCGTCCCTCGCCGCCCGTCCGAGCGCCGTCGACGCCGCGGCCGAGCCGCCGACCGCGACGCCCAAGGGTCCGGCCAAGCCGGCGACGACCCCCAAGGTCGCGCAGCCGCCGCGTCCCAAGCCCGCCACCCCGACGGCCGCCGCTCCCGAGCAGACCGCCGCCCTCGAATCGGCGCAGCCGGAGGCCGCGACTGGCGGCAATGGCGGCTTCGCCGTGCAATTCGGCGCCGCCGGCTCGGAGGACGAGGCCCGCCGGCTGATGCAGACGGTGAATTCCAAATACAGCGCCCAGCTCGGCGGCAAGCGGCTCGGCTTCCGCCTCGCCAAGGTCGGCGAGAAGAGCGTCTATCGCGTCCGCGCCGCCGGCATGAGCCGCGAGGCTGCTGTCGGCGTCTGCGAGAAGGTCAAGGCCTCCGGCGGCTCCTGCTTCGTCGCCGCCAATTGATGGAGACAGCGGCTCCGTGACGCGCGCTTTCATCTGCGGCTGCGCCGGCCTCGCCCTCTCGCAGGAGGAGAAATCCTTCCTGCGCGAGGCGCAGCCCTGGGGCGCGATCCTGTTCAAGCGCAATGTCGCCTCGCGCGAGCAGCTTTCCGCCCTCACTGCGGAAATCCGCGAGGCGCTGGGGACCGACGCCCCCATTCTCGTCGATCAGGAGGGCGGGCGCGTCCAGCGTCTCGGCCCGCCGGTCTGGCGCGCCTATCCCGCCGCCGCCGCCTTCGAGAGGCTGGGGCTTCCGCCCGAGGAGACGGCTGCGCTCGTCCGGCTCGGCGCGCGACTGATCGCCCATGATCTGCGCGAGGTCGGCATCGACGTCGATTGCCTGCCGGTTCTCGACACGCCGGTGGACGGCTCCCACAATATCATCGGCGACCGCGCCTATAGCCGCGTTCCCACCGAGATCGCGCGGCTCGGCCGCGCCGCGGCGGAGGGGCTGCTCGATGGCGGCGTGCTGCCGGTCATCAAGCATATCCCCGGCCATGGACGGGCGCGGGCGGACAGCCATCTCGAGCTGCCCGTCGTCGACGCCTCCCGCGCCGAGCTGGAGGCGCAGGATTTCATTCCCTTCTGCGCCGACGCCGATCTGCCGCTCGGCATGACCGCCCATGTCGTCTATCGGGCCATCGATCCCGAGCTTCCGGGCACGCTCTCCAAAGCCGTGATCGAAGGGATTATTCGTTCCCTCATCGGTTTCGACGGCCTGCTGATGACCGACGATCTCTCGATGAAGGCGCTCTCGGGCGGCTTTCGCGCGCGCGCCGAGGGCGCGATCGCCGCCGGCTGCGATGTGGTCCTGCATTGCAACGGCGATCTCGCCGAGGCCCGCGCCGTGGCGGAAGGGGCTGGCGATCTCGCCGGCCGGGCGCTGGAGCGGGCGCGTGCGGCGAAAGCGAGAATCGCCGCGCCGAAGGAATTCGATCCTGTGGACGGCGCCCGCCAGCTCGACGCGGCTCTTGCGGCCGGCGTCTGATCGGCCCAATCTCTCGCCTTCCCGATGGGCGGAGGCGTGAGACGACGCCGTGAGGCGAGATGGCGCAGGATTTGGCTTTCGACATCGCCGGAGAACATGAGCGCGCGGAGGCGGAGCCCGCCTTCCTCGTCGATGTGGACGGTTTCGAAGGCCCGCTCGACCTGCTGCTCGAGCTCGCCCGCCGCCAGAAGGTCGATCTCGCCCGCATTTCCATTTTGGCGCTGGCCGAGCAATATCTCGCCTTCGTCGAGGAGGCGCGGCGCGTCCGGCTGGAGCTGGCCGCCGATTATCTGGTGATGGCCGCCTGGCTCGCCTATCTGAAATCGCGCCTGCTGCTGCCGGAGCAGCCAAAGACGGGCGAGGAGCCCTCCGCCGCAGAGCTGGCCGCGGCGCTCGCCGATCGCTTGCGCCGGCTGGAGGCGATCCGCGCGGCGTCGGACAAGCTTCAGGAGCGCGCGCGGCTCGGCCGCGACATGTTTCTGCGCGGCGGGCCGGAGGGCATAGAGACCAAGACGAACTCGACCTTCACGGCCAGTCTCTATGATCTTCTTTCGGCCTACGCCCGCCAAAGGCAGAAGCAGGCGATCTCCAAGGTCACGCTACGCCAGCGCAATGTCTGGTCGCTGGCGGAGGCGCGCGAGACGCTGGAGCGGCTCGCCGGAATCGCGGCCCAATGGACCGCGCTCGACGATTATCTTTTGGCTTTTTGTGTGGATATTCAAACGGCGCGCACCGTCCGCGCCTCGTCTTTTTCCGCTTCGCTGGAAATGGTGCGGGAAGGGCGGTTCGACATTCGCCAGGACCGCGCCTTCGCGCCGATCTGGCTGCGGCGGCGGGAAACGGAACTGGACCGCGAGCCTTCGGACTCGCCAAGCGAAGCCTCGGAGGCGTGAGCCATAGGGCTCCGATCCAAAGGCCAGGGAGAAGAAATTTGGCGCGAGCCTTGCGACCCGTCGAACTGTTCGAAGACGATGTGACCCTCGATCAAGAGGCGGCGGCGCTGCGCGAGGCTTCCCGCATCGCCGAGGCGCTGCTTTTTGCGGCCAGCGAGCCGCTCGACGAGACGGAGATCGCCCGCCGGCTGCCGGACGGAACCAATGTCGAGGCCGTGCTGGCGCGGCTGAAGCAGGATTACGCCGAGCGCGGCGTGACGCTGACCCGCGCCGGCCACAAATGGTTTTTCCGCACCGCGGCCGATCTCGGCTGGGTGCTGGCGCGCGAGCAGGTGGAGCAGAAGAAGCTGTCCCGCGCCGCGCTGGAGACGCTCGCCATCGTCGCCTATCACCAGCCGGTGACGCGCGCCGAGATCGAGGACATAAGAGGCGTCGCCGTGGCCAAGGGCACGCTGGACGTGCTGCTGGAAACCGGGTGGATTCGCCTGCGCGGCCGTCGCCGCGCGCCGGGGCGTCCGCTCACCTATGGCACGACCGACGCGTTCCTCATGCAGTTCGGCCTGGAGCAGATCGGCGATCTGCCCGGCCTCGACGAGCTGAAAGGCGCCGGCCTCTTCGATGGCCGCCTGCCCAAGGGCTTCGATGTGCCGCAGCCGACCGACGACGCCACGCTCAAGGAGGACGAGGATCCGTTGGAGGGCGACGCCGAGGCGGCGCTCGAGATGGATTTTCTGCAAGAGCCAGACGCGCCGGAGGAGCCCGAACCGATCGAGGAATAGAGCGCTTTCGCCCCGTCTCGCCCGGGTCAAATCGAAATCCTACCTAAAGCGTCGGAGAATTCGACGCAGGGCGCCTCATCCAACTTGTTTTTGCGCGTCCGGCGTCCTAGGTTCCGAGAAGTTTCGGCCGGCCTCGCCGGTCCACGAAAGACGAGTGGGAGGTTCGCGCCATGGGCGGTCTGTCGATCTGGCATTGGATTATCGTCGGCGGCGTGGCCTTCATCCTGTTCGGCGGCCGCTTCAAGATTTCCGACGTCATGGGCGACGTCGCCAAGGGCATCAAGGCCTTCAAGAAGGGCCTCGCCGAAGACGACACCGAGGCGAAGGCCGAGGAGCCGGCGAAATCGCTGGAGCATCAGCCGCTCGCGAGCCAGACGACGCTTCACGCCGATAAGACGGCCGAAGCGAAAAAGGCCTGACGCCACCCTTGTTTCGCCTGCCGCGGGCAGGCTCTCGAGAAGACCATGTTCGATCTCGATCCCGGAAAGCTGATCGTCATCGGCATCGTCGCGCTCGTCGCGATTCCGACCAAGGACCTGCCGCGCGTATTGCGCCAGATCGGCCAGATCACCGGGCGCATGCGGCGCATGGCGGCCGATTTCCAAGGCCAGTTCATGGATGCGATGCGCGAGGCCGATCTCGCCGACGTGCATAAGGATTTGAAGAGCGAGGTCGATTCGGCCTTCGCCGGCGTCGGCGACGTCGCCTTCGATCCGCTCAAGCAAGCGCGCGAGCAGATCGTCGGCGCGATCGAAGGCCCGCCCGCCCCGCCGCAAGGCGATAAGAGCACAGCCGCTGAGCCGGCCCTCGAAGCGCAGGCCGAGCCTCACGCTGCGAGCGAGCCTGCGCCGACGAGCGAGGCCGAGACGCCGCCCGAAAGCCAGCCGAAATGACCGACGCCGACATCGACGCCACCAAGGCGCCGCTCCTTGAGCATTTGATGGAGCTGCGCGAGCGGCTGATCCGAGCGCTGCTGGCGTTTTTCGGCGCCTTCATCCTGGCCTTCTTCTTCGCCAAGGACATCTACAATCTCCTGGTCGTGCCCTATACGATGGCGGCGGGGCCGGAGGCCAAGCTCATCTACACGGCGCCGCAGGAATATTTCTTCACGCAGATCAAAGTGGCGATGTTCGCCGCGGCCTTCATCTCCTGCCCGATCGTCATCGGACAGCTCTACGCCTTCGTCGCGCCCGGCCTCTATCGGCACGAGCGGCAGGCGTTTCGTCCCTATCTCGTCGCCACGCCGGTCTTTTTCGCGCTGGGCGCGATCGTCGTCTATTTTCTGGTCATGCCCAATCTGCTGCATTTCTTCATTTCGATGCAGCAGGCCAATGAGCCGGGGAAGGCGCAGATCGAGCTATTGCCGCGCGTGTCAGAATATTTGTCGCTCATCATGACGCTGGTGCTCGCTTTCGGCGTCGTCTTCCAGCTGCCGGTGGCGCTGACGCTGCTCGGCCAGATCGGCATCGTCTCGTCGAAATTTTTGTCCGAGAAGCGTCGCTATGCGATCGTCCTCGTCTTCATCGTGGCGGCGGTGCTGACGCCGCCCGACGTGTTCAGCCAGCTGGCGCTCGCCATACCTGGCCTGCTGCTCTACGAGGCGTCGATCATTTCCGTGCGCTGGATCGAGAAGAAGCGGGCGGCGGCCGAGGAACAGCAAGCCGCGGGTTGACCCTTCGTTCTGCTCGAGGGACAAGGACCCTCATCCGACCCTCGCTGACGCGAGGGCCACCTTCTCCCACGAGTGGGAGAAGGATTCGCGCCCCTCAACGTCGGCCGCTGCCTTCTCCCACTTGCGGGAGAAGGCAGCCCGGCGCAGCCGGGTCGGACGAGGGCCTCGCACCAGTCGGCGGATCGATTCTCATGCACGACATCAAATTTATTCGCGATAATGCGGAAGCTTTCGACAATGGCCGCCGCCGCCGCAATCTCCCGCCTCTGTCGGAAAGCCTCTTCGCGCTCGATGACGTACGCCGTACGGCCATCGCGGCTTTGCAGGCGGCGCAGGAGCGACGCAACGCCGCCTCGAAAGAGATCGGCCTCGCCATGCGCGAGAAGGACGCCGCCCGCGCCGAGGCGCTGAAGGCGGAAGTCGCGAAGCTGAAGGAGGACTTCCCGCAGCTCGAGCAGAAGGAGCGCGAGGCGAGCGCTGCGCTGGACAAGGCGCTGTCGGAGATTCCCAACACGCCGCTCGAGCAAGTGCCGGAAGGCAAGGACGAGCACGACAATGTCGAGGTTCTGCTCTGGGGCGAGCCGCGTAAATTCAACTATCCGCCGAAAGAGCATTTCGACATCGGCGAAGGCCTGAAGCTCATGGATTTCGAGAGCGCCGCCAAGCTGTCCGGCGCGCGCTTCGTCGTGAACAAGGGCGGAATCGCGCGGCTGGAGCGCGCGCTCGCGCAATTCATGCTCGATCTGCATACGGGCGAGCACGGCTATACGGAAGTGGCTCCGCCGCTGCTGGTGCGTGACGACGCGATGTTCGGCACGGCGCAACTGCCGAAGTTCCGCGACGATCAGTTCTCCGTGACGGCAGGTCGCGGCGATGGACAGTCGGAGGAGCCGGCGAGCGAATATTGGCTCGTGCCGACGGCCGAGGTCCCGCTCACCAATCTCGTGCGCGAATCGATCCTCGACGAATCGCAGCTCCCTCTGCGCTTCACCGCCGGCACTTATTGCTTCCGCGCCGAGGCGGGCGCTGCGGGGCGCGACACGCGCGGCATGATCCGTCAGCATCAGTTCTATAAGGTCGAGCTCGTCTCCATCACCACGCCCGAGCAATCGCTCGAGGAGCATGAGCGCATGACCGGCTGCGCGGAGAAAGTGCTGCAGCTGCTCGAGCTGCCCTATCGCAAGGTGACGCTCTGCACCGGCGATATGGGCTTCGCCTCGCAGAAGACCTACGACCTCGAGGTGTGGCTGCCGGGGCAGGGGAAATATCGCGAGATTTCCTCCTGCTCGGTCTGCGGCGATTTCCAGGCGCGGCGCATGAACGCCCGCTTCCGTCCCGCCGAGGGCAAGGCGACGCGCTTCGTGCATACGCTCAACGGCTCGGGCGTCGCCGTGGGTCGCGCGCTGGTCGCGGTTCTGGAGAATTATCAGGAGGCGGACGGCTCCGTCACAGTGCCGACGGTGCTGCGCCCCTATATGGGCGGGCTGGAGCGAATCGCCGCGGCGCGGTAGCCCTTAGCGAAATCTATGTGCGCGCTTCCTTCTCCCGCCTGCGGGAGAAGGTGGCCCCGCTGAGCGGGGTCGGATGAGGGTCCTTCGCGTGAGGCGAAGACTCGTGTCGAGCTCGACGAGCCCTCATCCGACCCTCGCTGACGCGAGGGCCACCTTCTCCCACGAATGGGAGAAGGAGCGCCAACGATCAGCGTTTGTGAGCCTATGCGCATCCTCATCACCAATGACGACGGAATCCATGGCGCCGGCCTGGCGCTCGCCGAGCGCGTCGCGCGCAGCCTCACCGACGATGTCTTCGTCGTCGCGCCGGAGAGCGAGCAATCGGGCGTCGCGCATTCGCTCTCCATCAATGATCCGCTGCGTCTGCGCGAAATTTCCTCGCGGCATTTCGCGGTCAAAGGCACGCCGACCGATTGCGTCATCATGGGCGTGCGCAAGCTGCTCGCCGACAAGCCGCCGGATCTCATTCTCTCCGGCGTCAATTCCGGCCAGAATCTCGCCGAGGACGTCAGCTATTCCGGCACCATCGCCGGCGCCATAGAGGGCACGCTGCTCGGCATTCCCTCCATCGCGCTTTCGCAGGTCTATGATTTCTTCGCCGGACGCCGGCACATCCACTGGGATTGCGCGGAGACTCATGCGGCCGACGTCATTCGCAAGCTGGTCGCGGCGGGCATTCCGCCGGGCGTGCTGATGAATGTCAATTTTCCCAACTGCACGCCGCAAGAGGTGAAGGGCGTCGCCGTCACCATGCAGGGCCAGCGCTCCAATGATCTGATGCATATAGAGGATCGCAAGGACGGTCGCGGCATTCCCTATTATTGGATATGCTTCCGGCGCGGCAATTTCACGCCGGGGCCGGGCACCGACCTCGAGGCGGTGGAGGCGAATAAGATTTCGGTGACGCCCCTACGCCTCGACTTCACCGACCATCCGACCTTGACGCGGCTCTCCGCCGCTTTCGAATAGGAGTCAAATGGAGGACCGCGCCGACGAGGGACAATCGATCGAGGCTCGCGCGGCGCTTCTCCTGCAATTGCGGCGCGCCGGCGTGCGCGACCTCTCCATCATGCGCGCCTTCGAGACGATTCCGCGCGAGCTGTTCGCGCCGCATCGCTTCCGCGATCTCGCCGCTCGCGACATGTCGCTGCCGATCGGCTGCGGACAGACAATGCCGGCCGCCGCCGATCTCGCGCGCAGGCTCGAGGCGCTGCGAATCGAGCCGCATCATCGTGTGCTGGAAGTGGGGACGGGCTCCGGCTTCGGCGCGGCGGTGCTGTCGCGGCTCGCGCGCGAGGTGGTGACGATCGAGCGTTACGAGACTTTGGCGATAGAGGCGCGCCAACGCCTCGCCGAGCTCGGCTGCGCCAATGTCGAGGCGCTGTTCGGCGACGGCCTCGCAGCGGACGAGACGCGCGGATATTTCGACCGCATCATTCTCCATATGTCATTTCACGAGCCGCCGCCGCATGCGGTCATGGCCGCGCTCGCGCCGGACGGGGCGGCGATCTTCGGACGCCATGCGCCGCCGGATTCCGAGGATGCGCGGCCGTTGGAGCGGCTGTCGCTCTCGCATCGCGACGGCGAGGCGCTGTGGACGACGAGCGATCTCGGCCCGTGCCGCCTGGGCGCAGCGCTGACAGGACGCGCGAAAGCTCTGTGAACGCCCGGAATTTACCTAAATTCGTCGAGGCGCCGCTGAACCCGCATTCATCTTAAACGCTCCCTTAACCGGGCTGTGACTAAATGAGCACAGTGAGGATAGCGTTCGAGTGTAGGTCGCGTCATGGCAATTGAGCGTCGTGTTTTTCTGTCGCGGGTCGCAAAGCGGCTCATGTTCGCCGCCGGCGCCGCCGGCCTTCTCGCCGGCTGTTCCGACGCCTCCCGTTTCACCGATCCTTTCACCAATCCGTTCCAGGATTCCGCGCCGGCGGGCCGCGTCGATCGCGTGCCGACCGGCACGATCTTGCAGCCCGTGCGCCGTAGCGTCGTCGAGCGTCATCCGCTCGCGCCGCAGCAGGCCGTGAGCCAGGCTGCGCCCGCTCCCGTCGCCGCTGCGCCTGCGCCGGCGCAAGCTCCCACTCGCATGGCCGGCGCCTATAATCATTGGAGCGCCGAGGGCGGCACGCCCGTGGTCGTCGCCGACGGCGAATCGGCCGGCGTGATCGCGACGCGCTATGGCGTGCCGCTCGACGCGCTGCTGCGCGTCAATGGCTATGGCAAGCCGGCCGAGGTGCATTCCGGCTCGCGGCTGGTGATTCCGATCTATCGCGCTTCCGCCGCTCCGGCTGCGCCCGTCGCTGCAGCGCCGGCTCCGGCTCCCGTCCATGTCGCCCAGCCGAAGGCATTGCCGCAGCCTGTGGTCAAGACGGTGGATGTGCGCGATCGCAAGACCGAGAAGAAAGCGGTCGCTCCCGTCGAGCCGAAGCGGAAAACCTCGAGCGTCGAGCCCGAGCAGGAGCCCGCTCCGGCGCGCGCCGTCGTGGCCGAGCGCCCGCGCGCCGCGCCCGTCCGGCAGGCGCAGGTCGAGGCGAAGCCGGCGAAGCCCGCGCCGATCAAGCAGGCCGAGGCGCAGCCTGTGAGGCCCGCGCCAAAGCAGATCGTCGCTCAGGCGCCCGTGCAGCCGAAGCCGGCTCCCGCGCTGAAGCCGCAGGCCGAGGCGCATCCGGCCCGCGCGCAGCTCGCGCAGCGGACCAAGGAGCCCGAGCCGGCGAAGGCGAAGCAAGAGCCGCAGCGCAAGCTCGCTCAGGCCGAGCCCGCGCGCAAGCCGGAGCCAGAGGTCCGCGCCAAGAAGAAACCCGAGCCGGCTCCCGCGATCGCGCGCGCGCCGCAGGCCGAGAAGCCGCAGCGTTTCGCCGAAGCCGCGCCGGCCCCGCAGCCGCAGGCTCAGCGTAGCATCGACAAGACGCCGACCGCCTCGATCCCGCCGCAGGCGCAGGCGGCCGAGGAGAAGTCCGCCCCTGCGGCTTCCGCCCCGGCTTCCGCCGACGCTCGGCCGGAGTTCCGCTGGCCGGCGCGCGGCCGCATCATCCAGGGCTTCAACACCGGCGGCAACGACGGCATCAACATCTCCGTGCCGGAAGGCACGCAGGTGAAGGCGGCCGAGGGCGGCGTCGTCGCCTATGCCGGCAGCGAGCTCAAGGGCTATGGCAATCTGGTGCTGATCCGCCATCCCAATGGCTTCGTCTCCGCCTATGCCCATAATGGCGAGCTCGATGTGAAGCGCGGCGATCAGGTGAAGCGCGGCCAGACGATCGCCAAATCCGGCCAGTCGGGCAATGTCGGCTCGCCGCAGCTGCATTTCGAGCTGCGCAAAGGCTCGACCCCGGTCGATCCGACCGGCTATCTCGCCGGGCTGTGAGCTTAAGGAATCTCGGGCGTTCGCGAGACACTTGCGCCGGAGTGGGGCGACGGGCGGCACGACGCGCCCGTCGCCCGTTTTCTTTTCCGGCGGGAGCCTCTATAGGGACGTCCGGGTTGGGCGATAGGGGAAAATTCGGCAGTGAAACGTCTCATCTCTCTCGCGGCGGCTGTTCTTTTCGTCACGCCGGCGCTCGCTATCGATCCCACCGGAATTCCAGTCTGCGACACATTCTTGAAGCGCTATGAGGAATGCTCGGTCGAGCTGCCGCGCGCCAATGTCCACGCCGCGCAGAAGGAGCTGCTCGAGGGCGCGATGAGCCTGCGCGCCAACGCCTCCAATCCCGAGCTGCGCCCGACATTGGAGAAGTTCTGCGCCGACACATTCGAGGCGATGAAGGCCTCGAGCGACATCAAGGCCTGCATGTCGAAGTGAGCCGCCGCTCAATGGATCGGTATGGTGATCGCGTTGCGCAATGCGGATTCTGCGGCGAAATAGCCGTAGCATTCCGCTGTGTGCAGGGCGGTCCAATTGTTGACGGTGAGGAAATTCGCCTTGGTGTCGTAGGTGTGGTCGCCGATGCGATCCGGGCTTTTCACCCCGGGGCCGACGAAATGCGCCAGCTCGTGAATGATCGTCTCGAGCATGAAATTATCGGTCTTCGTCAATAGCTGCCCGACCGGAAAGAAAATCGTGTCTTCGCGCAGATTCTTGGCGCCTTTGTAATTGTCGTCGCCGGAGAGGCGCGGCCTGCCGTCCGGGCGGCGGGCCTGCCAGCCGCCGTAGAAAGTGTAGGCGACATAATCGAGCGCGGCGAGCGTGCCATCCGCGGGATCGGGCTGGAAATAGCCGACGCCCCAGCCGAACATCGGCGCCTGCAGCAGCGAATGGGTGATGACGGTGGTCATCGAATCATAGAGCCGCTTGGCGCGTTGCAATTGCGCCAGCTTCGTCGTCGTCGGCTCCTTGTGTGTATGGAAATATTTGTCGAACAGAGCGAGCTGCCCTCTGCCGATGTCGTGCAGGGAGGGGAAGGGATCGTTGCGCCCCGCCGGCGAGCGACGCAAATATTCCGAGGCCATGTCGATATTGAGCTGCGCCATGGAAATCCAATGGCGCGCGCGCGGCAGCAGCGAGCCGATGCGCTCGACGAATTGCGCGTTTTGCTGCGCCGTGGCCTTGGGCGGCGGCGCCTTGGGGCCGGCCTTGGCGGGGGCGGCCTGTCCGCCGCTCTGGCCGCTCAGCGCGTGAATGGTCGGCCCGTCGGGATCGACTCTTCCGTCCGACCAGCCGAGCTGGCGCTTCTGATATTTCTCGATCGCCGCGATGGTGATCGGCCCGACGATTCCATCGACGTCGAGCTTCAAGATCGGTCCGCCATCGGCCGGGCAGACGCCATTGAGCGCGGATTGGATCGTCCGCGCGTCTTCGGGCAGGTTGCGGCCGCCGCGGCCCACGGAGCCGCCGATCGAAAAGCCGGGCGCCGGAGGCGGATCGCAGCTGGAGCAGCCGCCATTCGATAATTTCATGAGAATTTGCTGGGCCATGAGTCAATTCCCTGGAGGAGCGCTGGACCGAAATCGCGAGCGACGCCGCGGCGACGCCTCACATTAGCGCGCCCGCTTTTCGCGTGTGTGCGCGCGCTCACAGTCGCGACGACGGCGCCATTCGCGCGACGCGCCTGCGGACATCTGCGGATACGCCCTAGCGCCGAGCCCTCGGCGCGCCAGATATGATGATCATGCGTTCTCTCTGCCTGCGCTGGCTGCCGAATTTCATCACCATCGGGCGTCTCGTGCTGACGCCGGCCGCGATCGACATGATCGTCGGCGATCATTGGCGCGCCGCCTTCGCGATCTTCGCTCTCGCCGGAGCGTCGGACGCGCTGGACGGCTGGCTGGCCAAGACCTTCGATCTGCGCACCGAGCTCGGCGCCGTGCTCGACCCCATCGCCGACAAGGCGCTGATCGTCTCCATTTATGCGACCCTGGCGTTCAAGGGCGTGCTGCCGCCCTGGCTCGCTCTGCTGGTGATCTCGCGCGATGTGATGATCGTCGGAGCGGTGTTCGTCTCCTGGCTGCTGGCGCGTTCGATAGATCTCAGCCCCTTGCCGGTCTCCAAGGCCACGACGGCGGCGCAGCTGCTGCTCGCGGCCATTGTGCTCGCGGGCGAGGCCTTCGCCATTCCGCTCCACGGCGTGGACAGCCTCGTCATGGCTACGGTCGCGGCATTGACCGTCGCTTCCGCCAGCGTCTATCTCTGGCGCTGGGTCAAGCTCATGGGACCAGACGATGTCGGAGCGTGAGATGGAGGAGGCGCGCGTCCCGAACGGGCTCGACCGGCGGCTCGCCTTTTGGACGGCGGCGATTCTTCTCGTTTTCGCGCTGTTCTATTTTCTGAGCCCGGTTCTCGCGCCGTTTCTGGCGGGGCTCGCGCTCGGCTATCTGCTCGATCCGGTCGCCGATCGGCTGCAGACGCTCGGCCTCTCGCGCCTCGGCGCCTCTTTTGTCATTTTGACCGTGTTCGTCGTGCTGGCGGCGGCGATCGTGCTGCTGGTCGCGCCCGTGCTCACGCGGCAATTCAGCGAGTTCATCGAGAGCCTGCCCGGCTATCTCACCACTCTGCAGGGGCTGCTCACGCGCGTCAGCCGCGAGGCCACCGGCGACTTCATGCGCAGCGTCTATGAGAAGCTCGGCCTGCCGGTCTCCGACGCCTCGCTCGACACGCAGAAATATGTGAACGACCTCGCCAGCGAGGCGGCGCGCATGGGCGGCGCCTTCCTGAAATCGCTGGTCTCCGGCGGCGCGGCGCTCGTCAACATGGTCTCGCTGGTGGTGATCACGCCGGTCGTCGCCTTCTACATTTTGCTCGACTGGGACGATATGGTCGCGACGCTCGATCAGCTGACGCCGCCGCGCTATCGCGACGATGTGCGCGCCATCGCCCGCGACATAGACAGAGCGCTGGCCGGCTTTCTGCGCGGGCAGGCGCTGGTCTGCCTGTTCCTGGGCCTGTGGTACAGCATCGGCCTGTCGCTCATCGGCCTGAATTTCGGCTTTCTCATCGGCGTCAGCGCCGGCGTGCTCAGCTTCGTGCCCTATGTCGGCTCGATCACGGCTTTCGTCCTGTCGATCATCGTCGCGCTGGTGCAGGGCTGGCCGGATTGGCGCTTGCTGGCCATGGCGGTGGCGGTCGTCTCCACGGGCCTCTTCCTCGACGGCAATGTGCTGTCGCCGCGCCTCGTCGGCGGCTCCATCGGCGTGCATCCCGTGTGGCTGATGTTCGCTCTGCTCGCGGCGGGATCGTTGTTCGGCTTCACCGGCCTGCTGCTGGCGGCGCCGGTTGCGGCGGCGCTCGGCGTCATTCTGCGCTTCGCCGTGCGGCGCTATCGGCAGAGCGCGCTGTTTCTCGGCCCGGCCGCGCCGGGGGAGAGCTGAGCCCATGCCGGAAGGCGACGCTCGCCGCGGCCCCGCCCAGCTCTTTTTCGATCTGGCCGGCGAGCCGCGCTATGGCGAAGCGGATTTTCTGATCTCGCCCGCCAATCGCGCGGCCTATGAGATGATCTCGCGCTGGCCGGATTGGCCGGACAGCGCGCTGCTGCTCGTCGGGCCGCCGGGATCGGGCAAGACCCATCTCGGGGCCATTTTCGCGCGTCGCAATGGCGCCGTTCTCGTCTCTCCGACCGAGATTCCGGAGCCCGGCCGGCTCGCCGGCGCCGTTGCGCTGCTCGATGGGCTGGAGGCGGTGACAGACGAAACCGCTCTGTTTCATTTGATGAATTTCATTCGCGAGAGCGGCGGAACGCTGCTCGTCACCTCGCAGCGGCCGCCGTCGGCGTTGAAAATCGCGCTTCCCGACCTATTGTCGCGTTTACGTCGTGCGCCGGTCGTAGAAATCGGCGCGCCGGACGATTCTCTGATTCGCGCCGTGCTGGAAAAGCTGTTCCGCGACCGTCAGCTGGCGGTCGAGGCGACGCTCGTCGACTATGTCGCGCTTCGGCTCGAGCGCTCGCTCGAGGCGGCTCGCGCCTTTGTGCGCATGCTCGACGAGGAGGCCCTCGCGCGCGGCCGTCCGGTCACGCGCGCGCTCGCGGGCGAGCTTTTGCAGCTTCTCGACGCCTCACGCGGCGCGTGAGGGGTTTCGGTCGGCGGAAAATCTGTCAGAATCGCGCCGGCGGGCGAGAGGTGGAAAAAGCATGACGAAGCATATCCAGGACAATCTCGAGGCCGAGCGCACCGGAGCCGATATTCCCGTCATGGACAAGCCGGGCGATCTCTTGGAGCGCCCGCAAGAGCTGGCCGCTCTGCCGCAGCGCTTCATCAATCGCGAATTGTCCTGGCTCGAGTTCAACCGCCGCGTTCTCGAGGAGGCGTCCAACCGCAATCATCCGCTGCTCGAGCAGCTGCGCTTCCTGTCCATCTCCGCCAATAATCTTGATGAATTCTTCATGGTGCGCGTCGCCGGCCTACGCGGCCAGGTTCGCACCGGCGTCGCTACTCTGTCGCAGGACGGGCTGACGCCCGCCGAGCAGCTGGTGAAGATCAACGAGCGGGTGGCGCTGCTCACCACGGCGCAGACGCGGCGCTGGCGCGAATTGCGCCGTGAGATCGAGGATGTCGGCATCGTCATCGTCGAGCCGGGGCATCTCTCCAAGGGCGACCGCGAATGGCTGGAAGAGCATTTCATGTCGCGCATCTTCCCGGTGCTGACGCCGCTCGCCATCGACCCGGCGCATCCTTTCCCCTTCATTCCCAATCTCGGCTTCACTCTGGCGCTGGAGCTGGTGCGTCCGGGCGATCGCAAGACCTTGCATGCGCTGGTGCGTCTGCCGTCCAAGATCGAGCGTTTCGTGCGACTGCCGAGCGCGGGAGGCGCGGGGCAGGGGCGCGAGCGCTTCATGCTGCTGGAGACGCTGATCGCCATCAATGCGCAAAAGCTCTTCCCCGGCTATCAGCTCAAGGGGCAGGGCATTTTCCGCCTCATTCGCGATAGCGATCTCGAGGTGGAGGAGGAGGCCGAAGATCTGGTCCGCCTGTTCGAGACGGCGTTGAAGCGTCGCCGCCGCGGCTCGGTCATTCGCCTCGAGGTCGCCTCGGACATGCCCGAGGCGCTGCGCGCCCTCGTCGCCGAGGAGCTCGATGTCGGTGGGGACGAGATTTTCGTGCTCGACGGAATGTTGGCGCTGAACGATCTCTCGGAGGTGGTCGGGCTCGATCGGCCCGATCTCAAGTTCAAGCCCTACACGCCGCGCTTTCCCGAGCGCGTGCGCGACAATGGCGGCGACTGCTTTCTCGCCATCAAGCAGAAGGACCTCGCGGTCCATCACCCTTACGAGTCTTTCGACGTCGTCGTGCAATTCCTGCAGCAGGCGGCGCGCGATCCCAATGTGGTCGCGATCAAGCAGACGCTCTATCGCACCTCCTCCAACAGCCCCATCGTGCGCGCACTGGTGGAGGCGGCGGAGGCCGGCAAATCGGTGACGGCGCTGGTCGAGCTGAAGGCGCGCTTCGACGAGGAGGCCAATATCCGCTGGGCGCGCGATCTCGAGCGCGCCGGCGCGCAGGTCGTGTTCGGCTTCATCGAGCTGAAGACGCATGGCAAATTGTCGATGGTGGTGCGCCGCGAGGGCGGCAGCATCGTCACCTATTGCCATGTCGGCACCGGCAATTATCATCCGGTGACGGCGCGCATCTATACGGACATCTCGCTCTTCACCGCCGATCCGGCGATCGGCCGCGACGTGTCGCGCATCTTCAATTTCATCACCGGCTATGCGGAGCCCGCCGGGCTCGAGCGCATGGCGGTCTCGCCCATCTCGCTCAAGACGCGGCTGCTCGAGCATATCGAGCAGGAGATCGGCTTCGCCAAGGCCGGCAAGCCGGCGGCGATCTGGGGCAAATGCAACGCTCTCGTCGATCCGGAGATCATCGACGCGCTCTATCACGCCTCGCAAGCGGGCGTGTCGATCGAGTTCGTCGTGCGCGGCATCTGCTGCCTGCGGCCGGGGGTGCCGGGCCTTTCGGACAATATCCGCGTGAAATCGATCGTCGGGCGCTTCCTCGAGCATGCGCGCGTCTATTGCTTCGGCGGCGGCCATGCGTTGCCGCACGCCAAGGCCCATGTCTATATCTCCTCGGCCGATCTCATGCCGCGCAACCTCGACCGCCGCGTCGAGGTGCTGATGCCCATCACCAATCCGACGGTGCATCAGCAGATTCTCGATCAGATCATGCTGGCCAATCTCATCGACAATGAACAGAGCTATCGCGTCTTGCCGGATGGCTCGTCCTTACGCATAACTCCCCCTGAGGGCGAAGAGCGGTTCAACGCCCATAAATACTTCATGACCAACCCGAGTCTCTCTGGCCGTGGCAAGTCTCTCAAGGAATGGCGCCCGCGTTCGCTCCTCAAGCCGCGTGAGGAATGACGCGGCGGAGGTCGAGGCCGCGGCGCATGCGGAAGCAGCGCAGCGGCCGGTCGCAATCGTCGACATCGGCTCCAATTCGGTGCGCCTCGTCGCCTATTCGGCGTTGCGGCGGGCGCTGACGCCGATCTTCAACGAAAAGGCCATGTGCGGGCTCGGGCGCGGCGTCGTCACGACGGGCCGGCTGCCCGATGACGCGATTCGCAAAGCGCTCGCGGCGCTGCGGCGCTTTCGCTCGCTCTGCGAGATCATGGAGATAAGCGACATAGAGGTGATCGCGACCGCGGCCGCGCGCGACGCCGTCAATGGCGCCGCCTTCCTCGCCGCCGCCCAGGAGGCGATCGGCCGCGAGATTTCGCTGCTGTCGGGCCGCCGCGAGGCGGAGCTTTCGGCGCTCGGCGTCATCTCCGCCATACATGAGCCGGATGGCGTCGTCGGCGATCTCGGCGGCGGCTCGCTCGAGCTCATCGACCTGCAAGATGGCGAGATGGGCGAGGGGGTCACGCTGCCGCTCGGCGGTCTCGCGCTGATGGACGCCGCCAGCCGCTCGACCCGCCAGGCGGCGCGCATCGCCCGCAAGGCGATCGACGAGGCGCTGCCTCTGCAGCGGCTCAAGGGGCGGACCTTCTACGCCGTCGGCGGCACATGGCGCGCCTTGGCGCGGCTGCACATGCGTCAGCGCAATTATCCGCTCGACATGATGCATAATTACCGCATTCCGACCAGCGACGCGGCCGAATTCGCCAGCCTGTTGGAGCGCGTCGACAGCGAGGCGCTGGCCGATATCGCCGCGGTCTCGACGGCGCGCCGTCCGCTGCTCGCCTATGGCGCGATCGTGCTCGACGAGGTGATTCGCAAGGCGCGGCCCAAGGAGATCGTCATCTCCGCCGCCGGCGTGCGCGAGGGCCTGCTCTATGAGCGCCTCGCTCCACAGCAGCGCGCGGCCGATCCGCTGGTCGCCGCCGCGCGCGAATTGGAGGGCGCCATGGCGCGCGCGCCCGGCTATGGCGATGAACTCATCGCCTGGACCGACGCGCTCTTTTCCTCCTCCGGCCTGCCGGAGACGGAAGATGAGGCGCGGCTGCGCCATACCGCCTGCTTTTTGTCGGATGTCAGCTGGCGCGCCCATCCGGACTACCGCGCCAATCAGGCGATGAATGTGATCGCCAATTCCGCCTTCGTGGCCGTCGATCATCCGGGCCGCGCCTTTTTGGCGTTGGTGGCGGTGCTGCGCCACGCCGGGCCGGACAGTGAGGGCGCTCTTCCGGTGCGTGGCCTGCTGTCGCCGCGCCTGCTGGAGCGCGCCCGCGTGCTCTCGGCGGCGCTGCGGGTCGCTTATCTGCTGACGGCGGCCATGCCCGGCGTATTGCCGCGCACGCCGCTCGTCACTCATGAGGGGAAGCTGGTTCTGTCGCTGCCGCCGGAATTCGCCGATCTCGTCAGCGAGCGGCTGGCCAGCCGCTCCAAAGCGCTCGGCCGACTCATCGGTGCCGAGGCGATTATAGAGGCCGCCGCCCCCGTGCTCTGACGGAGGCGGCGCCCTTCATTTTTAGTAGGCCGCGCGGGGCGCGACGCGCTCGCTCGTGCTCACCGTGACGGCGCCGGCGTCGGCAGAGCAGGAGAAGCGCAGCGTCTTGGCGACGGCGGTGTCGAGATTGGCGGAAGAACCGCTGGAAATCGGCACGATGAAGCGTGTCGTCGCCGTGGTCGTGCCGGCCGCCTCGAGCGTGGGCGCGTCGAAGACGATCACCGTCAGCCGGCAAGCGCCGGAACCGCCCACGAAATAGCTCAGCACATGTTTCTGGCCCGCGTCGAAGCTGGCCGCGGCGAGCGGCTTCAGCGTCACGGGCGCAGCCGCCGGGCCGTAGGGCTCGGCGTGCAGGGCCACGCCCGCCGTGAGGCTCAGCACAGCGGCGAGGGCCAGAGCGAAGATGCGTTTGCCTGCAGTCATCATGGTCTATCCTTCCTCGAATTCAGCGACGGCGCCGGAAAGCGCCTCCTGCGACCACCGCTCCTCGAAGCGCCGAAGCCGCGTCGAGCTCGCGTTGCGTCGCAACATGACTGTATGTTGCAGCGCAGCAGCTCGATTTCAAGGCGCGGTTTGTCGCAGGGCTGTCTCTATAGAACTATTCGATTTCACAATGAATTCAGATCGAAAGATGAGTTGTGCGTCGCAAAATGGATAGGTTCGTGCGGGCTGGATGGGTCGGCAAAGAGCCACCCATCCCTATCCATGAGGATAGGGATGGGAATGGGTGAAAGAATGGGGAGCCTGCCTACCCGGAGGCTGACTTCAGCGCGCGGCGCTCTCGTCCAGTTCTTGCCAGTCGAGGGTGACGACCCTGCCTTTTTCGACCGCCAGGGCGAGCCGTCCAGCCTTTAGCTGCAGAGCTTTGTCGCCGAAGATCGCCCGCCGCCAGCCGGACAGGGCAGGGACATCCGCCCCATCGTCGGCGGCTATGGCCTCGAGGTCTTCGACGGTGGCGATCATCTTGGTGGCGACGCCCGTCTCTTCGGCGACCTGCCGCAGCAGCACCTTGAGCAGCTCGACCGTGGCGCCGCTGGAGCTGCCGCGCTTCTCGCGCTCTATGCGCGGCAGGGTGGCGGGATCGCGCTCCAGCGCTCTTTCCACGGCGGCGACGATTTCCGCCCCCGAGCGGGAGCGCTCGAGCCCGCGCGGGAAGGCGCGCAAATTGCCGAGCGCCTCCTGCGTGCGCGGGGCGGCGAGGGCGATCTCGATCAGCATATCGTCCTTGAGCACGCGCGAGCGCGGCACATCGCGACCCTGCGCCTCGGCCTCGCGCCAGGCGGCGAGCTCCATCAGCACGGCGAGGTCGCGCGGCTTGCGCACGCGATGACGCAGCCGCTCCCAGGCGTTCTCCGGGCTCTGCTCATAGGTCTCGGGCGTGGTCAGCGTGCGCATCTCGTCGACGAGCCAGTCGAGCCGATTGGAGCGCTCGAGCCGCGTGCGCAAATGCGTGTAGATCTGACGCAAATGGGTGACGTCGGCGATGGCGTAGTCGATCTGCGCCGTGGACAAGGGCCGCTTCGACCAATCGGTGAAGCGCGAGGATTTGTCGAGGCTCTCCTTGGAGATGGCTTTCACCAGCTCGACATAGGAGACCTGATCGCCGAAGCCGCAGACCATGGCCGCGACCTGAGTGTCGAACAAGGGCGCGGGAATCAGCCGCGCCAGCCGCCAGACGATCTCGAGATCCTGGCGGGCGGCGTGGAAGACCTTGACCACGCGCTCATTGGCCATCAGCTCGAAAAAGGGCGTGAGGTCGAGCCCTTCGGACAGAGTGTCGACGGCGAAGGCCTCCTCGGGCGAGGCCAGCTGGATGACGCAGACCTTGGGCCAGAAAGTCGTTTCCCTCAAAAACTCCGTGTCCACGGTGACGAAGGGATGACTGGCGAGACGGGCGCAGGCGGCGGCGAGATCTTCGGTAGAGGTCAAGAGGCTCATCGACATGCAGTCTTAAAGTACTTTTTTGTGGTCCTGAAGGGCTTGCGTGCATGTTTTCGCATTCTTGCCGCATGTTTTCGACTGATTTTCCCGGCGGACCGCCCGAGCTGGCGCTTCTCGCGGCGGCCCGCGGGGCGCGCGCGACAGCGGCCAATCTGTTGAGCCGTTTCGGAAAATGATCTATCCGGGAGGGGATGAGGACGTTTCCTCCTCCCATTCTACGCGTTCGGCCCGAGCGGCGGTCCGGCGCGGCGCTCGTCTCGATGCGCAGTTTTTCCGATTGCTCTCGATGCGGCGAAATGAAATCATAGTGAAATAGTCAACTATACGGAGCCCTCGGCCACATGGCGCCCCTCGCTTTCGCCTCCACCTCGTTTCAGTCTCCGCTTCGGCTCGCTCTGGCGGCGGCATTTTCCCTCGTCTGCGTCGCGGCCGAGGCCAAGGGCGACGCCTGGGCGTCCTGCCGCGCCGCCGATCCGGACAAGCGCATAGAGGGTTGCGGCGAGGTCATCGCCCGTGGCGACAAGGAGACCAAGCCGAACCGCGTGGCGGCCTATGTCAATCGCGGCGGCGCCTTTCACGCCAAGGGCGATTTCGACCGCGCGCTCGCCGATTACGACAAGGCGCTGGAGATCGATCCGGCCTCTTCCGTCGCTCTCGCCGATCGCGCCGCCGCCTATCGCGCCAAAGGCGATTTCGACCACGCTATCGCCGATTACGACAAGCTCGTCGCCGCGCAGCCCAAGGCGGCGGCCTATCTCGGCCGTGGAGGCGCCTATCAGAGCAAAGGCGATCTCGACAAAGCCATCGCCGATTACGACAAGGCGCTGGAGCTGGACAAGAAATCCGCCGCTGCTCTGGCCAATCGCGGCCGCGCCTGGCGCGCCAAAGGCGATCTCGACCGCGCGCTCGCCGATTTCGACGCGGCGATCAAGCTCGAGCCAAAATCCGCGCAGGCCTATCTCAATCGCGCCGCGCTCTATCAGGGCAAGGGCGATCTCGACCATGCGTTGGCCGATTACGACAAGGCGATCGCCAGCGACGGCAAGCTCGCCATCGCCTACAATAATCGCGGGCTGACGCTGCACGCCAAGGGTGAGTTCGACCGCGCCGTCGTCGATTTCGGCAAGGCCGTCGGGCTCGATCCCAAATATGCGCGCGCCTATCTCAATCGCGCCAACGCCTATCGCGGCAAGCGCGAGCTCGATCGCGCCAAGTCCGACCTCGAGCAGGCGCTGGCGCTCGATCCCAATCTCGCCTCGGCGAAGAAGGGGCTGGACGAGGTGACGAAGCAGCTCGCCGCCCGCGCCGCGGCTGCGCCAGCGCAATAATCCCGCGATGCGCTCGCGCCGTCAGCGCGACGGCGAGGGCGCTTCGTCTATGGCGAGGAAGAGGCGCTCGACTCCCGTTCCGGCGATCGGCGGCGATCGATGCGGAAGGGCGCGGAGGTCGGCGCTCGCCGCTTTTTCTCCGCGCATAATCGCGACCCAGCCGCGTTCGAGCTGCCGAATCGAATTCTCCGCGAGCGGATCGGCTTCCGGTCCCGGCGCGATCCATTGCGTGCCCGGGCCGCAATAGGTGGTCACGAGACGAAAGCGTACGAAATCGACATGGAACAGCCGACAGGCGTCGTCGTCGATCGTCTCCAGCCTGACTCGCAATTCGCCTGCCCGGGTCGCCTCGCGATAGAGGCGCGCGAGGCGCATGACGTCCTTCGCCAACCATTCGGCGAGCCACTTCGGCGCGAGGGCCGCCTCGTCGAGAGCGTCGAGGAGCGCGCGCGGCAGCGTCTCCTCGGCGCCGGTCACGCGCAACCGTAGAGGCCGCGCGAGACTCATCGCATCCAGCGTCTTCGCGATCCGCGGCTCCAGCGCGCGCGGCAACAGGCAGATGGAGCGGGATTGCATCAGTCGGCGAGCGGAGCTGGACGGCGGCGCGGCCGCCTCGTCACGCAGCATCGGCGCTCTCCCAAGCGGGGAAGGGATCGACGAGCGAGCGATAGGCGGAGGCGTCGAAGCGCTTCGGCTTTTGCGGCCCGACGAGGCAGGCGTCGAGCGCGGCGCGAATCGCGGCCTCGTCCATGCCGATTCCGATGAAGACGAGCTCTTGCCGGCGATCGCCCCAGACCTCGTCCCAATTGCGCTCGAAATGGCGCTTCCAATCGGGATGATCGGGCCAATGCTGCTTCGGCACAGCGATCCACCAATAGCCCATGGCCGTCACGCGGGCGATCGCGCCGGCGATCGAGAATTCGCCGACCCATTTCGGCCGGGTGGCGAGCCAGAAATGCCCTTTGGCGCGCACCAGTCCCGGCCAGGTCGCATTGATGAAAGCGTTGAATTTTTCCGGGTGGAACGGACGCCGCGCCCGATAGACGAAGCTTTCTATTCCATATTGTTCCGACTCCGGCACATGCTCTTCCGGGCTGTAGAGCGCCTTGTGCCATAGCGGATGGCGCTCCGCCTTTTCCTCGTCGAAGAGGCCGGTGTCGAGAATGGCGTCCATCGGCGCCGCGCCGAAATCGGTCTCGACGATGCGCGCGTCGGCGTTCAGCGACTTCACCACTTTGCGCACCAGCGCCAGCCGCTCCTCCGACACCGCCGAGGCCTTGTTGAGGACGATGACGTCGGCGAATTCGATCTGCTCGACGAGGAGGTCGACGAGGGTGCGATCGTCGTCCTCGCCGGCGACCTCGCCGCGGTCGCGCAGAAAGTCGTTCGAGCCATAGTCCTGCAGCAGGCTGGCCGCGTCGACGACGGTGACCATCGTGTCGAGCCGCGCGAGATCGGAGAGGCTGGCGCCATTCTCGTCGCGAAAGGAGAAGGTGCTGGCGACCGGCAGCGGCTCGGCGATGCCCGTGCTCTCGATCAGCAGATAATCGAAGCGGCCTTCCTCGCCGAGGCGCCGCACTTCCGCGAGCAGATCGTCGCGCAAGGTGCAGCAGATGCAGCCATTGGTCATTTCGACGAGCTTCTCGTCGGTGCGCGACAGCTCTGCGCCGCCGTCGCGGATGAGGTCGGCGTCGATATTCACCTCGCTCATATCGTTCACGATGACGGCGACGCGCCGGCCCTCGCGATTATTGAGAACATGATTGAGCAGCGTCGTCTTTCCGGCCCCGAGAAAGCCGGAGAGGACGGTGACGGGGAGGCGAGGGTCGGGAGTCTGGGCCATGGCGCGCCATATGTTATGTTATAACATGTATAGGCGTAGCCGAGCGGGATAGCGGCGTCAAGCGAAGGCGAGGGTGGGCCGTGGATTCGCTCAAGTTTGATCTATGCGCACCCATCGATGCATGTTATATAGATATATTAACATGTGATAGCAGGAGATTTGCATGGAAAGTAAGCTCCTTGACATGTTTGACGAGGGATACCGAGAAGCCGGCATATCTCCTTCCGTTCGCGCCGAGGCTTTCGACGATTTCCTGACGATGAAGTCGATTGCCGCAAAGCGGACATGGACCTTCGGGAATGGTCTGGGCGCGAATGCCGGCGCCGTTTGCATGGGAGGCCATTCCAAGGAGCTGGTTCGCAATTTGTGCGTCCGCATCGACGCCCTCACCCTCGCGCAACTCGATGCAGTCACAGACGTGATGGAGTGCTCGAAGCAAGAGTTCGTCTTGGAAGCCGTGTCGAGCGCAATAGCAAAGGCTACGACTAATTTGCGCGCGCAAGGCCTCTCTCAGCCATTGGAGCAATCGCTGCGGACTCAATTAGAGAAAGCCGAGTTGAGCTGCGAATATTCCGACGACGCCAAAGGTGGAGCACTGCGCTATCGTGGCGAAGTTATTCTCAATCGTGATTCTCGAAAGCATGAAAATACGGTCAATGCGGTCAGAAATCTGATCGCGAACGGCGAATAAGTCGCGCCAATTCGCTAGAGCATTATCCGATCCGATCGGATAATGCTCTAGGTATCTCTCTTTTGGAGCGAATTCTGATCGATCGAACGATACCGTTCGATCGGAACGCGCTCTAGCAGGCGTAGTCCGCGTCCTGGCAGAGAGCTGACTACGCTGAACGTTCGAGCCCGGCTCGTCGTGGAAGTCTCGAACCGGCTAGACTTTAGGCGCCAAGTGGTGGGCGAGGGCTCTACTTCCCCTTGGCCGCCGCCAGCACCTCGGCCGCATGGCCGGGCACTTTCACCTTGCGCCATACCTTCTCGATCTTCCCATCCGGGCCGATCAGAAAGGTCGAGCGCTCCACGCCCATATATTTGCGGCCGTACATGCTCTTTTCGACCCAGACGCCATAGGCGGAGAGCATTTCCTTGCTCTCGTCGGAGGCGAGCGGAAAGGTCAGCTCATATTTGGCGCGGAATTTGTCGTGCTTGGCCGGCGAATCGGGCGAGACGCCGACCAGCGCGGTCTTGGCCTTGCCGAAATCGGCCTTCAAAGCGTTGAATTCGATCGCCTCCTTGGTGCAGCCGGAGGTGTCGTCCTTGGGGTAGAAGTAGAGCACCAGCTTCTTGCCGGAAAAGCCGGAAAGAGAGAGGGTCTCGCCGCCGGCGCCGGGCAGCTCGAAAGAGGGGGCGGCGTCGCCTTCGCGCAAGCCTGTGGATTTCTTCGCCTCGGTCACTGCGCCTTCCTTTCGTCTCATCCGCCGTTACAATCGGCAGCATGCAGAGGATGGCGCGCTCCGCAAGGGATTCTGGTGAAAATCCCCAGTTGCGCGCCATTCGAGTTGTGATCTTCTCGCCGCCGTGCAGATTCGGCGCCGGCGCGCGCGGAGCGGCGCGGTGGAACCGAAGGGCTGGCGCTTGACGCAGAGGATAGACGAAGGTCCGGCGGTCGGAGCGCGGGCGCCGCGCTTTTTATTGGGATTTTTCCAGCGCGGCTCCACCGCAGTCCGGCTGCGCGGCTTTTGCGTGGTGCGTTGCCTTTCCATCTTGGCGGTGACGGCGCTGCTCGTCATCGTGCTCACTGTCGGCGCTTTTTTCGCCGCGCTCGCCCGCGGTCCCATCGCCTCCGACTGGCTCGCTCCCAAGATCGTCGAGGCGCTCGACGATCTCTATGTGCATCGCTACCAATTCGGGATCAGCTCGGTCGCGATCGCCAGCACGGATCACGGCCTCACCTTCACCGTGAACGGCCTCGCCGTGAAGAGCGGCGAGCGCACGATCCTCGCCGCGCCGCGCGCGCAATTGTCGGTGGACCCACGGGCGCTGCTCATCGGCCGGCTGACGCCGCGCCGGCTCGACGTTCTGGACCTGGAGCTGAGGCTGGAGTTGCTGCCCGACGGCGTGGTGGCGATTTCCGCGCCGGGCGCCGATCCGGTCGCCATACCGCTCGACGCTCCGTCGCCTGCGGAGCCCGCCGCCGAGGCGCAAGCGGCTCCTGTCATCCCATCGCTGCGGCAGGCGGCCGGCGCCTTGCGCGCGGTGATGAATTTCATCGTCGATCCAGAGAGCCCGGTCGCCGCCATCGACAAGATCGGCGTCTCCAACGCCCGTCTCGTGATCGACGATCGCACGCTGGACAAGACGATCGTCTACGATGATCTGACGCTGAGCTTCGACAAGATCGCCGGCGCGCGGCGACTGCGCCTCGGCGCCACCGGCTCCACCGGCCATGTCGGCGCCGAGGTGGAGGCCAAGGGTGGCCTGGGCGAGCGGCGCACGCTGGACGCGCGCTTGCACAGCCTCTCCATGGAGGAGATCGCGCTGGCGGCGGGGGCGCGCACTCTGCCCTTCGACACAGACGCGCCTCTGTCGCTCGATCTGCATTTCGCGCTGGCGGGCGACGGCCGCGTCGTCGAGGCGAGCGGGAAATTCTCTGTCGGCGAGGGCTTCTTCCGCCTCGAGGAGCCGGACGCCGAGCCTTTCATGCTGCAGGAGCTGTCCATCTCCGGCCGCTGGGACATAGAGCGCCGGCTGCTCGCCATAGAGCCGGTCGAGATCCGCACCAGCGTCGCGCGGCTGAGCTTCAAAGGCGCGCTGACGCCGCCAGCGGAAGGGACCGGCGTTGTCGCGCTCTCCTTCGATCTCGCACGGCCGGGCGCCTTTCTGCCGACGCGCCATGGCGAGGCGCCGCTCGTCGTCGAGAACGCCGGCCTCACCGCGACGCTCGATCTCCTCGCCAAGAAATACAAGGTCGAGCGCGTCTTTCTCGACGGGCCGGAGGTGCACGCCACGGCTTCCCTCGATGTGGATGGCGCGCAGCCGGATGGGACGCATCTCAAATATGCGATCCACGCGACGCAGACGCCGCTCCGCTCCGTGCTTCGCATCTGGCCGACGCAGGTCGCCGCGCCGACGCGCATGTGGATGGACGAGCATATCACCGCCGGCGTCATGCGCAGCGGAACGCTCACGGCCGATCTCGACCAGCAGGCGATGACCGCCGGGCGCTATGAGCGGCCGCCGCCGGACGCCGCGCTGCGCGGCGATTTCGATCTCGACAATGCGACGCTCATCGACGCCGTTCCCGGCTTATGGCCGATCAACGGCATGAACGGCCATATCGCGCTCACCGGCCGCACCGTCTCCTTCGTCGCCACATCAGGCGTGATGGAGAGCGCGCCGGGCCGCAGGCTCGCGATAACGGAAGGCGTGTTTCGCGCGCCCTCGCTCGGCTTCGATCCGGCGCCCGCCTGGATCGAATTGAAGCTCGCCGGTGGCGTGGAGGCGGTCGCCGATATTCTCTCGCTGAAGAGCGTCGCTCCGGCCGCGAGCCTGCCCATGGACGCCAATCAGCTCAAAGGGCAGATCGAGGGCAAGCTGCGCATCGATTTCGAGCTCGGCCTGGCGGCCAAGGAAGAGCATACGCGCATCGCCGTCGACGCCGAGACGAGCAATCTCACCATGGAGCGCTTCATCGGCAAGGAGCGGCTGGAGGGCGCGGCGCTGCGGCTCGTCTCGGATCGCGAGGGGCTGCGCGTCACCGGCGCCGGCCGCGTCTTCGGCGCGCCGGTGACGCTCGATCTGCGCCGCGCCGCCGGCGAGAAGGGGCAGGCGCAGGCGCAATTGTCGCTTTCGCTCGACGACGCCGCGCGCGTGCGCGCAGGCTATGGATTTACCGGCGTCTCCGGCGTCGTCGGCGTGCAGGTGCAGACCAGGCTGCCGATCGAGGATTCCGAGTCGCAATTCGAGATCGATTTCTCGAAAGCCGCGCTCGATCATCCCTTGCCCGGCGTGACCAAGCCGCTGGGCAAGCCGGGCCGCGCCAGCTTCACTCTGGTGAAGCGGCCGGACGGCTCGGCGCTCGAGCAATTGCAGGCGGAGGCGGGGCCGCAGCAGTTTTCCGGCGTTGTGGAGCTCGGCCGCGACGGCGTGCTGCGCTCGGCCAAGCTCTCGCAGGCGAAGCTCTCGCCCGGCGACGATATGCGTCTCGAGGTGACGCGTGGCGGCGATGCGCTGAAGCTCGTCGTGCGCGGCGCCAATATAGATGCGCGTCCGCTGCTGCGTTTTCTCTCGCAGCCGGCGGCCGAGCAGAGCGCCGCCGCGGTCGCCGGCAAGCCGCCCAACTCCGACGATTTCGATCTCGATCTCAAATCGCCGATCGTCACCGGACACGGCAAGCAGATCCTCTCCAATGTCGATCTGCGCTTCGAGCGGCGCGGCGGCAAGCCGCGGCAATTGTCGCTGACCGGCAATTTCGGCCGCGAGCCCTTCGCTGCGACGCTGACGCGCCATCCGAGCGGCGCGCCGCAGATCGATCTTTCGACCAGCGACGGCGGCGCCTTTCTCTCCTTCCTCGATCTCTATCATCGCATGGAGAGCGGCGCGCTGTCGGCGACGCTATTGCTCAATCCGGGCCGTTCCGACGGCACGATGCGCATTCAGGATTTCTATCTGCAGAACGAGCCGGCCATACGTCAGCTCGTCATGCAGGGCGCCGCGCGCACGGATGACAAGGGCGCCGCGCATTTCGATCCCGATTCGGTGAAATTCGCGCGCGTGCAATCCGCCTTCACCTGGGCGAACGGCCGGCTCACAATGCGCGACGCGGTGATGTCGGGGACGGAGATCGGCCTGACGGTGGACGGCTATATCGACTTGGCGCGCGATCGCATCGACGTGTCGGGCTCTTTCGTGCCGGCCTATGGGCTCAATAATCTCGTGTCGAATATTCCGGTCATCGGCTTCATGCTGGCCGGCGGCCAGCATGAGGGCGTCTTCGCGGTGAGCTTTCGCGTGAGCGGCGCCTTCAGCGCGCCGGTGCTGACCGTCAATCCGCTGTCGGTGATCGCGCCCGGCCTATTGCGCAAAGTGTTCGGCGTCATCGACGGCACCGGCACAGGGCGCCTGCCGGAGAGCGCGCCGGCGCCGCGGTAGAGGGCGGCGCAATCGCGGCGTCATCTCGCCCGGCGGCAGATCGGGCCGCCGGGCTCCGTGGCGTCTCGCAGCGTCGCCATCAATGCCGAGGCGCCGCCGCAGGCGAGGAGCAGGAGAAGCGCGAGCCATGCTAGGGCGGCTCGCGCGTGGAAGGGCGGGGCGCGCCACATGCCCGCGCTTAGAGCGCGTTCCGATCGAACGGTATCGTTCGATCGATCAGAATTCGCTCCAAAAGAGAGATACCTAGAGCATTATCCGATCCGATCGGATCGGATAATGCTCAGTGGTGATGGCCGCCGCCACCGCCCGCCGCGCCCTCCGCCTCGTCGTCTGACGGCAGCTGGCCGACGCGCTTGAGAAACGCCGCATGCTGCTCGGGCGTATGGTTGGCATGAATGCCGCCGAGCTTCTTATAGTCCTCGTTGGCGGCGACGGCGGGTTTTGGCGAATTCGTCGAATTGCAGGCGGCGAGCATGAGCGCGCCGCCGATAGCGACGATAGAGAGTGACGCCTTCATCGTTTCTTTTCTCCGGTAATGATTTCGTAGACTCAGAATGTGATCGATGAGGTGACGCCGAATGTGCGCGGCCCCTGCGTCGAAATTCCGACAGTCGTCGGCGCCGAGGAGGCGCCGGGCGACCAGCTCGACCAGGGTCGGTTGTCGAAGAGATTCTTCGACCAGAGGGTGAGGCTGTATTTGCGATCGTCGGTGCGCAGTCCAACGCCGGCGTCCAGCATCACATAGGCTGGTTGCCAATATTGGACCAGCGAGAAGGGGTTCGTATATTGCGCCTTGTTGAACCATGACGCGTTCGAATAAACGAAGCCGGTGACCGGCTGATTGCTCCAGTCGCCGAGGCCCGCGAGCGCATTGCCGAGTCTGTGCTCATAATTGAACCCGCCATTGACCTGCCACCAGGGTATGCCGGTGATCCTCGTACCATTCATCGGAATGGTCGCCGGTCCGCCGGTGATGCCCCAATCCGCGGGCGCCGGTCCATCCTTGTAGTCGATATAGCGGGCCTCGGTATAAGCGCCCGAGGCATTCAGCGTCAGCCCTTCGAAGGGAATCCAGCGCTCAACGAATTCGACGCCGCGCAGGCGCACATGTGGCGCGTTGCCGAGATAGGAGACATTGGCGGTGACGCCGGCGCTGCTCGTCTGCACCTTGGTCTGGGTGATCTGGAAGTCGTAGAGATCGTTCCAATAGAGGTTGACGTTGGAGATCAGCGCGCCGTCGAACCAATTGGTCTTCGCGCCGATCTCATAATCCCATGAGGTTTCGGGCCGGGAGAAGGCCGTCTTGAACCCTTGCGCAACGCCGCCGATGTAGGTCGGCGTGTTTTGCGTGTTCACCGATTGCGGCTTGTCGCCGCGTCCGACCAGGCCATAGATCAGGACGTTCTCATCGACCTGATATTGCGGGTTGAAGACCGCCACGACGCCATTGTGATATTTCGTCTCGCCGCCCGAGTCGGCCCATCCGTAGCCGCCGCCGGCGATGATGGCGGCGTTCTGCTGCCAAACGGTGTAGGGCACGCCGTAATAGAAGTTCGGCCGAAACTTATTCGCGCTATAGCGGATCTCATAGCTGTCGCGCAGACCGATGGTGAGGGCGAGCTTCTCGTCGAAGTGATAGGTTCCCTGGCCATAGGCGGCGAAGGAAATGTCGCCGGTCTTATTGAGCCACCAAGGCGTCAGATCGGGCAGAGCGGCGGCGTTGTTGAGCCATTTCGCCGTGTCGACGCCATATTGGTAATGGTGCATGCGGTCTTCGCCATATTCCAGATAGCCGTAGAGACCGGTCGTCCATTCGAACTCCTGGTCTTTGGGCGAGGACAGCCGCAGCTCCTGCGAGGTCTGCATGAGATAGGTGTCCATGCTGCCCGAGCCGAGACCGAGCTGCAGCAGCTGATTGTCCGAATATCCCAAGTTACGGAACGATCCATAGCCGATCGCGGAAATGGCGGTCAGCATATTGTCGCCGATCTGATAGTTGAACTCGTTCGACAGCATGAAGACATGCGTCGGATCGCGACCGCCGCGCGCGAGATAGGGCGTGTTGGGATCGATCGTCCAAATCGGCTTGCCGAGCTTGTTGATGACATTCTGGAAGAAGGTCGTCGATGGACGCGTTCCATTGACATAGACGAGGCTGGTGTCGCCGATCGTGCCGGTGAGATAGTCATTGTGCTCATTGGACGCGTTGTAGATGAAGCTGAAGCGGTCGCTCCATCCATCGCCGACGCCCAGAAGCTGGAGGTGCAATCCGAGGCGATTGGTGTCCTGATAGGTCGAGCCCGTGGACGGATCCTTGATCCAGCCGTCGCCGCGGTCGAGATAGCCGGCGAAGCGATAGGCGAGGGAGTCTTCGATCAGCGTGCCGGTCGTGTTGATCGTCTGCTTGAAGTGATTGTAGTTGCCGAAGGTGGATTTCACCGTCGTCTTGGGCTCGAAGGACGGCGCCTGCGTATGCAGGATGATCGAGCCGACATTGGTGTTCTTGCCGCCGGCCGTGCCGGTCGGGCCGAGAGCGAGCTCTACCGAGCTCAGATCGATGAGATCGCCCCATTGGAAGCCGGCGAAGCTCCAATAGACGTTATCGACGATATATCCGGTGTCCGACGGAGAGCCAGTGCCGCCGCCCGCTGCGACGCCGACGCCTCTGATTGCATTGCGGGACTGTCTCGGCGTCGAAATGTTCGGACGATAGCCCGGCACGCGGCGCGAAATATCGGTGACGGAATCGATCTGCTGATCCTCGAGGGTGCGCTGCGTCACCACGTTTCCCGCCCGAGGAGTCTTGGTCAGCACCTGCTCCAGCAGCTTCTCGCCGACGGCCTCCGTGCCGCCGGTCACCTGCACATCCTGAATCTGTGCGGAAACGGTCCCCTCACTCTGCGTCGCCGCCGATGGCGCGGGCGCCGCGGTCTGAGCGAGCGCCGCGCCGCCCGAAGCGCTCACCGAGAGCCCCAACAAGATGGACGCCACTGACACGCTCGAAGACAGACGCCTATTCGAATTAGCTTCCCCGACCTCTACCATTCGATCGATCCCTCACCGTTCGACCCGTAATGGTCCCCCCGGACCATGCCGCCTCGCCGCTCCTGATGAGCGGCTGCGTGTAGCGCCTACGAAGTCTCGCTTAGTGTAGGGAAAATACACAGTATGTCTACAAATTTAATGTGATTATGATGTAGCGGTGCGTCTCCATAGATTCTATATCATATTGAAATATATCGAGTTATTGTGAAGCGCAGAATGCGGAAGGGCGCCGATTCCATGGATTTACCCTATAATTCTACACTGCTGTAGCATTTATGGCTACCTTTGCCGGGGTCGGAGAGACGCGCATCTCGGCTCGGCTCCTGCAGGACGAGACGGCGCTTCCTGGTCCGTGGACGCGGAATCGTCGAGGCGCATGCCGCCGACGGCGGCCGCTCTCGAACCGGCCGTGAGACATGTCATCCGCTGTTCAGATTCGTACAGCTAACTTCACGCTCGCGCTCACCATTTCGAGACGGGCGCCGAAGTTCTCATGGAGATAGACGTGAAGCATTCCTGGAAGCGAAATATGGCCGCTCTCGCCCTCGCCATATCGACCGGGCTCGTCGCCGGTTCCGCCAATGCGGCGGGCGCCTGCAACGGCCTCAGCGGCTATTATGGCAATGTCACCGCCATTGTCGTCGGGCAGGACGGCAAGACGGTCAATGTCACGCTCGCCGGCGGCCGGCCCAATGCTTACGGCTCCTGCAGCGGCAATCAGCTCACCGTCAATTTCACTGACGACAAGACGATCAAGGGCGTGTTCGACGGCAAGACGATCAGCTGGGACAATGGGACGAAGTGGACCAAGCAGTGAGCGGCTCGGGCGCGCTTCGCCATTGCCAGTGAACGGCTCGACATGACAACAGCGCCACCGAGCAAGTCTCGGTGGCGATCTCGTCAGGGCGGGAGGACGCCGACGCTCGCCAGCCTCGGCGCTTCGCATCAAGCGCCATCGGCGTCTTCCTTGCGCTCCAGCAGCACATGCTTTTTCTTGCCGAGCGATAATTTGGCGACGCCCTCGACGAAATCCGTCTCGCCGAGCACGGCCTTCTCGTCGCTTACCACGGCGTCGTTCAAGCGCAATCCGCCGGCCTTGATCTGCCGCCGCGCCTCGCCCGTGGAGGCGACGAGACCCGCCTTCACAAAGGCGGTGAGCACGCCGATTCCCGCCGCCACCTCGCTCGCCGTGACAGCGACCTTGGGCAGAGAGAGCGCGAGCGCGCCTTCCTCGAAGGTGCGGCGCGCGGTCTCGGCGGCGAGCTCGGCCGCCTCGCGCCCATGCAGAAGCGCGGTCGCCTCGGTGGCGAGTATCTTCTTCGCCTCGTTGATCTCGGCTCCGCCGAGCGCGGCGAGCTTCTCGATTTCGTCCAGAGGCAGGAATGTGAACAGCTTCAGGAAGCGGACGACGTCCGCATCCTCGGTGTTGCGCCAATATTGCCAATAATCGTAAGGCGCTAGCATGGAAGCGTCGAGCCAGATGGCGCCCGCCGCCGTCTTGCCCATCTTGGCGCCGGAAGAGGTGGTGAGCAGCGGCGCGGTCAGCGCATAGAGCTGATGCGTCCCGAGCCGGCGGCCGAGATCGACGCCCATGACGATATTGCCCCATTGATCGGAACCGCCCATCTGCAGGCTCGCGTCATAGCGCTTGGCGATCTCGACGAAATCATAGGACTGCAGGCACATATAGTTGAATTCGATGAAGGATAGCTCCTGCTCGCGATCGAGCCTCAGCTTCACCGAATCCATCGACAGCATGCGATTGACCGAGAAATGCCGGCCGACATCGCGCAGAAAGTCGATGTAATTGAGCTTGGTCAGCCATTCGGCGTTGTCGAGCAGGATCGCATCGGTCTTGCCCGCGCCGAAGGAGAGGAATTTCGCGAAGGTCTTTTGGATCGCCGCCTTGTTGGAATCGATCGTCTCGATTGAGAGAAGCTTGCGGCTCTCGTCCTTGCCGGAAGGGTCGCCGACGCGCGTGGTGCCGCCGCCGACCAGCGGCAGCGGCTTGCCGCCCGTGCGTTGGAGCCAGGAGAGCAGCATGATCGACAGAAGATTGCCAATATGCAGCGAGGCCGCCGTGCAGTCGAAGCCGACATAGGCGGTGAGCTCGCCGGAGCGCGCCTTTTCATCCAGCCCCGCGAAATCGGAGCATTGATGGACGAAGCCGCGCGCGATGAGCGTCGCGAGGAATTCGGATTTGGGGCGGAATGCGTCGGACATGGGGGCAGGGTGTTACGGGGAAAGGGGACGGGGCGCAAGGGAGGGGCGCCGCTCGGCGACGGCAAGGAAATCGCCCGCCGTCTTTTAGCTGTCGCATAGCCGAAATCGACGATACCGATCGTTGATCGCTGGGCGCGTTCTGGTGTATCGGAGCTAGTTGTCAGCCACTTTCCAAAAGGCGTCTCCATGCATCAGATGCTCATCGATCATAATGACATTGGCTATAGTGAATTGATTGCGCATCTGGTCAAGGCGCGCGCGGCGCGAACCTATTTCGAAATCGGCGTTTGTCATGGACAAAACCTCGCGTCCATATCCTGTGACGTCGCGATCGCCGTCGATCCTTTCTTTCTGATCAACCACAATGTCGCGATGGGAAAAAAGGAGCTCTATCTCTTTCAATATCCGAGCGACTCTTTCTTCGAGCGCGGCATTTTGAAAAATATCGCGCCCAATGGCGTAAACTTTGCCTTTCTCGACGGAATGCATGTTTTCGAATTTCTTCTGCGAGATTTCTATAAGACCGAGCGCCATAGCTGCAAAAACTCGCTTATCGCCCTGCATGACTGTTTGCCGGTGAATGCCGAAATGGCAGAACGGGTCCACAAGCCCGAAGCGAGGCAGGACTTGCCGCATGCCGGGTGGTGGACGGGAGATGTTTGGAAGTTGATCCCTATATTGAAAAAATACAGGCCTGATCTTTCGATCAAGGCAACCAGATCTCCGCCGACAGGCCTGCTTTTCGTGACCAATCTTGATCCGAATTCCGATGTGCTCGAAAAAAACTATCTGCAGATCATTTCGGAGTTCAAAGACATAGAAAACAGCAGCGAGAATATTCGAGCGGCGATCGACCAGGTCGAGTTCATCGATTCGCAGGCGTTGCTGGGGCTGGATCACACGTTGTACTTCAGCTTATAGCGCCCACTGGCGCGGCATTCATCATCCTCTTGGAAAGTTTCCGTTTCTTTGGGGTTGTAGCGAGACAGAAACCGCGCTGTACCGACGTGTCCTTCAGCAGCGCGCCCAGGGTACGCCGCTGTTCTCATTTCAGTATCGCGGCGGTAGAAAATCGGGAGCAGCGCGTCGCCTGTCGGAAGCGGGCGACGCGCGCTATCGCTGGACTTCATCCAGTCATCGCATCCCAATCGGGGATCGCGACCCAGCCGTCGCCCGAAATCGATCGAGATAATAAGACGGCGCGCCTGACAGGCGCGCCGCGCGTCGAATTTCAACTCGGCCCCACTCACACGTCGAAGCCGCCATCCCCGCCGCCGTCGTCGAAGCCGCCGGTATCCGTATCGTAATCGGCGCTCTGCACGTCGGGCGCGCCCGGATCGGGGCTGTCATAGCCGGCGTCGGGGTAGGGCTGGCTATTGCCGCCCTGGTCGCCGTAGTAATTATTGATGATCGTGTCGCCGCCGCCGGCGTTGGCGTGCTCATAGCCCGAGCCTATGCCTAGATTGCTCCCGGCTCCGCCGGCGCCGCCATGGAACAGGCCGCGGATCGAATCGGCGAGCAGCACGCCGCCGGCGACGCCCGCCGCCGCGCCCAGCGCGCCCTTCAGAAAGCCGCC
>NZ_LUUM01000278.1:0-25027 GCF_001644125.1 Methylosinus sp. R-45379 | reverse complement strand
CGGCGGGAGAGGGCGACGAGCGCCGCCGTTCCCGCGACAATGACCGCCGTCGCCGCCGCCGCGTCGAGATAGCCGGCGGCGAATTCCGGCAGCAGCGAGGTCGCGCGAAACGCCACCGTCTGCATCAGATAGATTTCCAGCGTCATTCCGCCGACGGCGACCATTGTCCGCGCCGCCGCCGAATGGGCGATCCTGTCGTGCAGAGCGACGGCCGCACGCAGAAAGGCCAGCGTCGCCGCGATGGAGACCGGCAGCATCACCGCCAGATGGCTGGCGACGCCCGGACGCCAATAGGCGAAGCCATTGTTGTAGATATAAGTGTCCTGCGTCCAGAATAGCCATCCGACCGCGGCCGCCGCCCCGGCGGCGACGGCGATGCGGGGCGGGATGGAGCGGATCGTCACGCCGGCGCGCCCGGCGAGAAAGGCGACGAGATAGAAGGCGGCCGTGTAGCGAATGACCGAGCGTGGAAAATCGGGCAGCGGCGCCAGCAGCAGCGCGGCCGCGATCAGCAGCAGCGCCGCTCGCTCATAGGCGCCGAAGCGCGTCGCGGCGAAGGCTCCGGCGGAGCCGACGACGACAGCCCATAAGAACCAAAAGGAACCGAGAAAGTCCCTCCACACGTCCGAACGGACATGAGTCTCGAGACCGACGTAGGCGCGCGCGAGGTTCGGCCAGGCCAAAATTCCCGCCCAGACCGCCATTGCGAGGAGCATAGGCAGCGTGCGGCGGAAGAGGAATTGGCGCAGGCTCGTCGCGGCGTCGATCCTGCTCGCTGCGAGATAGCCGGAGACAGCGATGAAGGCCGGCATATGAAAGAGATAGATGGCCTTGAACAGCCCATCCGCCCAATAGTCTTCCGTTCCCGCATGGACGATCCATTGGATCGAATGGCCGAAAACGACGAGGAGGATCAAAACTCCCTTGATGAAGTCGAGACCGAGATCGCGGCCGCCTTTGGTCGCCGCCTGCGATGTCTCCAGCGGAGCCGTTGCCTCGAGCGGAGCAGGACGCTGGACGATATCGACCAAGAAATCTCGTCCCTTCGCGAAACGTCTGCCGCCGCCGAGCTGAAGATCGGCGGCCGAGAATGCGCCACGACCCTTCAAAACTCTTGCATCTAGCGCCGTCACACATGCTAGAAGGCCCGCTCGGCCGAAAACGAGCCGCGGGTTCGGTGCGCGCCGGATGCGCGGACGCCCGGCAAAGGGCGCTCCGGCTGGAGCATAACGCATTTTCGGCGCTGGCGAAAACCGCCCGCCGAAAAAAGCGCGTTTTTCGCGCGGGGGAGACGAGGAACTTCATGCCCGAGGTCATTTTCACCGGCCCCGCCGGCCGGCTCGAAGGCCGCTTTCATCAATCGGCGCAGCGCGGCGCGCCGATCGCCATCGTGCTGCATCCGCATCCGCAGTTCGGCGGCACGATGAACAATCAGATCGTCTACAACCTCTATTATGCTTTCGCCGAGCGCGGCTTTTCCGTCCTGCGCTTCAATTTTCGCGGCGTCGGCCGCAGCCAGGGCTCTTTCGATCATGGCGCGGGCGAGCTCTCCGACGCGGCCGCGGCGCTCGATTGGGCGCAGGCCGTCAATCCCGAGGCGCGCGCCTGCTGGATCGCCGGCGTCTCATTCGGCTCCTGGATCGGCATGCAATTGCTGATGCGCCGGCCGGAGATCGAGGGCTTCGTCTCGGTCGCGCCGCCGGCCAATCGCTTCGATTTCTCGTTTCTGGCGCCGTGCCCGTCCTCGGGCCTCTTCATTCATGGCGACATCGATCGCGTCGCGCCGCTGAAGGAAGTGACCGGCCTCATCGAGAAGCTGAAGACGCAGAAGGGCATCGTCATCGAGCATGCGGTTGTGCAGGGCGCCAACCACTTCTTCGAGAACCGCATCGAGCCGCTGATCGCTCATGTCGACGCCTATCTCGACAAGCGTCTCGGCAATCCGCCGCGCATCGCCATTCCTGCGCGGGGCGATTGAGCTCGAGCAGAATTCAGGCGCGGGGAGCGCGGCGCCGGGCGCCGCGCTTTTTTTATGCTCAGAATTTGGCGGCGATCGGCGCCGGTTTGAACCAGTCGAAATGATAGTTCAGCCCGGCGCGGGCGATATGGCCGTCGAAGCGCGTCGAGGATTGTGCGCCCGAGATTTGCGAGCCGAGCGCCGATGTGTAGGCGTAGACGGCGCCGGGCGTCGAGGCGGTTCCGAGGTCGTAATAGAGATATTCGACCTTGGCGCTCCATCGCGGCGCGAACAGCCATTCGAGGCCGCCGCCGACCGCATAGCCGATTCGAAGATCGGAATAGGAGTCGGATGCGACGATCGTCGGCGCGCCGAGATAGCTCGCGGAGAGATTGGTCTGGCCATAGGCGAGACCGCCCGTCGCATAGGCGAGAAGTGTCGGCGTGATGAGATAGCCGAGCCGCCCGCGCGCCGTGCCGATATAATCGATCCCGCGCGAGAGCGTGGTGTAGGCGGAGGCGCCGGTGAGCGTGGCGGCGGAGCCACTCGAGGCGAGGCCCTGAATATCGGCCTCCACGCCCCAGAGGAATTTGTCCGAGACCTGGGAATTATAGCCGATCTGGCCGCCGCCGATGAAGCCGGAGACATTGGCGTTGATCGAGGCGGGAAAATTGCCGATGAGCGCGCTGGCGCCGAGGCCGGCGGCGTCTGTATCCCAATAGGTTTGGGCGACAGTGTCGCTATTGGACCATGTATAGCCGGTGTTGAGACCGGCGTAGAGGCCGGTCCAGATCGGTGGCGGCGCGACCGGCGGGATGAAGGCGGGCGCGGATTTGGTGGAGGGAAGGTCGGCGGCCAGCGCCGGACCAAGAGTGCAGGCGAGCGCGAGCGCGCTCGCCACGACGATGGATTTCGTCATGGGGACAGGACCTCGGTTTCGATAGCGCTCCCGCCGTCCCCACGATCCGCTGAGACGGGGCCGGGGCGGGCCGGATGGCGGGGGCGGTCTCGAAAACGCGAGCCGCAAACCGGCGGGAGCGAGCTGAGGCTCTGCTCTATGCGGTCCGATCTCAAGTTAATTTTTCGCAATATTTGGGGCGAGGCGGGAATCTACTTGTTAACAAAATTTAATATTACAAATTTTTGGTAATGTGCTCAGAGCCTTCGCTCGACTCGCGCAGGCCCGGTTCCGAGTCAGGCGCTTTTCGCCAGCGCCGGCAAAATTCGAGTCGCGATCGCGGTCTCGTCTATGGGGCCGAGGATCGCGACATCGATCGTGGGGCCGGGCGCGACGACGAAGCTCGCCGGAACCCCGTGCGCGCCCAGCGCCCGCTGCAGAAAGGCGCGCTGGTCCTGCCCGACGGCGACGAAAGGATTGCCATGCTCGGCCAGAAAGCTGCGGGCATGGGCCGGATCGTCCTTCACATCGGCGCCGTAGATGGCGACGCCCTTTTGCGCCAGCGCCATCAAGAGGTGATGCTCGGCGCGGCAGTTGGGGCAATAGGAGGCCCAGAGATAGAGGAGCGAGCGCTTGCCTGCGAGATCGCCGGCGCCGAAGCCCGGCATGGGACGTCCGTCCGCGAAGGTCAGCCCCGGCGCCGGCGGCAGATCGAAGGCCTCGATCGACATTGTGTTGAAGAAGCGGGCGGAGAGGTCCTTGCGCTTCCAGACCTGCTCGACGACCGCCGCTCCGACGCCGGCCGAGACCGCCCCGAGCGCGCCGAGCAGAAGATTGCGCCGGCTCGGCCAGGCGGGGGCGTCCTCGTCACGCTGAATCGTCTCGGTCATGCTTCCTCCTTCTCGCGTCGCGCATTTGAAGACGAAACCCTCAATGCGGAATGAAAGAGGTGGCGAAAGCTAGAGTGATCGCGTCCCTCAGCCGATGGCGCGGCGGCCGCGCTGCGCGGCGGCGATCTCGCCGCCCTTGGTCGGCGCGCTCACCCCGGTGGTTCCGGGGAATGTCAGCGGCAGGCCTTTCAGCACACGCACCGCGAGAAAAGCGAAAGCCTGCGCCTCTATGGCGTCGCCCATCCAGCCGACCTCCGCCGCCGTGGCGACCGGGCAGGGGAGGCGGTCGGCGAGCGCGCGCATCAGCGTCGGATTATGCGCGCCGCCGCCGCAGACGATCGCGCGGCGCGGCGCCGAGGGCGTCTGCGAAAAGGCGAGGGCGAGGGAGGCCGCGGTGAAGGCGGTGAGCGTCGCGGCCGCGTCCTCCAGCGAAAGCTCATCTGTCGCACGAAATGAAAAATCATTTCGGTCTAAAGACTTCGGCGGCAGTTTCTGAAAATATGGATGACTCAGCATGGATTGCAGAATCGCCTCGTCGACGCGGCCCTCGGCGGCGGTCGCGCCGTCGCGGTCGACCGGCGAGCCGGTGCGGGCGAGCATCAGATCGTCGATCAGCGCATTGCCGGGGCCGGTGTCGAAGGCGATGGGTTCGGCGTCGCCATCGACGAAAGTGACATTGGCGACCCCGCCGATATTGATGACGGCGACCGGTCCCTCGAGCCCGCTCGATGCAACCAGAGCGCGATGATAGGCCGGCACGAGCGGCGCGCCCTCGCCGCCGGCGGCGACATCGGCGCCGCGAAAATCATAGGCGACATCGACGCCGAGCCGCTCGGCCAGCGACAATGCGTCGCCGATCTGGACGGTGAGCCGGCTCTGTGGCCGATGCAGCACGGTCTGCCCGTGAAACCCCAAAATGTCGACGCTGGCCGGATCGAGCCGCTCGGCGCGCAAAAAGGCTTCGACCGCCTGAACGTGGCGTTCGGTGATGAGGCGCTCCGCCGCCCCGACCGCGCCGGGCCGGGCGGCGCGGTCCGTGAGGCGCGTCGCGTCGGCGAGCGCGGCGCGAAGCAGCTCGCGATCGGCATCCGAATAAGGGAAGAAGCCGGTCGGGCCGAAGGCGAGCCGATTTTCGCCATCCGTGTCCAGCAGCGCGACGTCCACGCCGTCCATGGAGGTGCCGGACATGAGGCCGATGGCGCGAAAGAGGGTCATGTTGCGTCTCCTGCCTGCGCATATTCGGGCGACTCGTGCGCCGAGCCGGATTTTCTTGCCAGAGCGATGCAAATCGCTCAAGTGTGGCGCGTCTTTCTCACCTTGGGCGGCGCCCGCCATGAAACAACGCCTGCATCACGCCGCGCCGTCGACTCTCCGTCGCTTCCTTGCGAGCGAGGCGGCGGGCGGCGTCGTGCTGATGGCGAGCGCTGCAGTGGCGCTCGCGCTCGCCAACTCGCCTTTTGCCGAATCCTATCACAGCCTGCTGGAGACTCCGATCTCCGGCCATTCGCTGCTGCATTGGATCAATGACGGGCTGATGGCGGTGTTTTTCCTGCTGGTCGGCCTCGAGATCAAGCGCGAGCTGCTCGACGGCCATTTGCGCCATTGGTCCGCCCGCGTGCTGCCCGGCGTGGGGGCGCTCGGAGGCATGGCCGCGCCGGCGCTGATCTACGCCTATTTCAACGCCGACTCCCCGGCGGCGCGCGGCTGGGCGATTCCTTCGGCGACCGACATCGCCTTCGCGCTCGGCGTGCTAGCGCTGCTGGGGGACCGCGTGCCCGGCGCGTTAAAGGTGTTTCTCACCGCGCTCGCCATTCTCGACGATCTCGGCGCCATCGTCATCATAGCGGTGTTCTACGCCGGCGATCCGTCGGCTCCTGCCATGCTGGGCGCCGGCGTGACCTTGTTCCTGCTGCTCGGCCTCAATCTCTTCGAGGTCACGATTCTCGCGCCTTATCTCCTGCTCGGCGTGGCGCTCTGGCATTTCGTGCAGCTCAGCGGCGTCCATGCGACGCTCGCCGGCGTGCTGCTGGCGGCCATGATTCCGCTGCGCCTCTCCGGGCCGGACCCGGAGGAGCATACGCCGCTGCACCGGCTCGAGAATGCGCTCGGGCCGTTCGTCGCCTTTATCGTGCTGCCGCTGTTCGGCTTCGCCAATGCGGGGGTGGCGCTCGGCGGCGGCGATCTCGGGGCGGCCGGCGCGCCCATTCTTCTGGGCGTCGCGCTCGGCCTTTTTCTCGGCAAGCAGCTCGGAGTCTTCGTGGCCGTCGCCCTGGCGCTGGCGACGCGAATCGCCTCGCGGCCGCCCAAGACCGGCTGGGTCCAGCTCTATGGCGTGTCCGTGCTCTGCGGGGTCGGCTTCACCATGAGCCTCTTCATCGGCCAGATCGCCTTCGAGGCGGATGAGGCGGCGATGCGCGCCACCAAGATCGGCGTGTTGGCGGGCTCGGCCGCCTCAATTCTACTGGGCTCGCTGGTTCTGTGGATCGCGTCGCGTCGGCGCGTCGAAAAGCTCGCGCATCCGCTGGCCGATTCGTGAAAAAGGGTTAAGCTCGGCCTTCGTTTCCTTTTCACGAGGCGCCGTTCTCATGGCCAATTTCAAGCTTCCGCTTTCGGGCGATGTCGCCCAGACCATCAACCCCTGGACCGCCGTTTTCAGCCCCTATGGCGGGCAATTCGGCCTCATCAACATAAATCTCGGGCGCTCGAGCGCGCCGCAGGTGGAAGAGGACGTGCTCGCCGATGTCGGCAGCTATGGCAAGCAGCTCGGCCGCATCGGCGACGCAATGGCCGTTCTGCTCGCGCATTTTCATCCGCAATGCGAGCTCACCGCGCAGGAGCGCGAGGCGATCGACGCGCTGAAGGCGATGCTGAAGGAGATCGATGCGATCAAGCGTCGGCATCATCGGACGGTAACGGCGCCGTGATGCGCGTGCGCCGGCCCAAACGCAACCTTGACAAGCGTTCCGAACCGGGTTGAACTCGAAATTATTGAATTCGAGAGAGTAGGATTTCCTATGGATCAACTTTTCCGAACATCCAACAGCCCCGAGGTCATCGAGCTCTATCGACTGATGCGCGAGCTGCTCGCGTTGCGCGATATGTTCGACGGCGCTTATGAGCGGGCCGTCTTATCCATGCTGCCGGAGACGACGCGCGCGCGTTTCGATCGCCTCGCGCAATCGGTCGACGATCACGCCAGCATCGCGCTGGTGCGGCCGATTCAGGACGATTCCTATGACGCGCTGGAATTGGTGTTCGACGAATATAAGCATGAGGTGGCGGAGAGCCTGCTGGCCGCCGCTCTCGCCGACACGGTCGCCGATCTGCCGGAGAAGCTCGGCGCTCTCGAGAAATCGCTGATGGTCGAGCGTCTCTAGGGCCTATCCGATCCAACGGCATTCTAACGTCGGAGCGATTCCGATCGATCGATACCGTTCGATCGGAAAATGCTCTAGCGGCCGAAAAGAGCGAGGGGAAGGGGGCTGGAGGCCTCGGAGGGAATCGAACCCCCGTACAAGGATTTGCAGTCCTCTGCGTAGCCACTCCGCCACGAGGCCCCGAACGTCGGCGCCGAAAGCTCGACGTCGACGTGAGAAGGCCGCTCATACAGGACTTGCCGGCGGACGGCAAGACTTTGCGCGAGAGACGGGAAGACTTCGCGCGGCGCGCGGCAAGAGCTCGGTGAATTTATCCTCAGCTCCGCGCGCCGCGGCGGATCACCAGCGGTTCGGAACGCAGCGGCCCCATTGATTGGGATGCGCGCCGGGGCCGCATCGGAATCCCGGACGCGGCCCATAGGCCGGGGGATGGTATCCGGGACGCGGACCATAGGCTGGCGGATAGTATCCGGGACGCGGGCCATAGACGGGCGGCGGCGGACGACGATGCGGCACGCAACGGCCCCAAGGATCTATGTGCCAGCCGGGGCCGCAGCGGCCGCCGATTTCATGCGTCAGCGGGGCGACGGCGCCCTCCTGCAGCGGCGCGAGCGGCATGGCCATGGCGGCCGGCGCGGTGAGGCCGGCGAACGCCAGAATGGCGACGAAAGCGAGCTTCAGCTTCATTTGTTTCCTCCTATTGGAATGCGAAGCGGGGACACGAGCATTGGCTAAAGCCAGTGAACCAGTCGTGAACGAATCACAGAATGAGCGCATTAACGCTTCGTTCATCGCGATGCTAAGGCTTTGTTCAACTCCGCGAGGCAAGCTGGAGCCTCGTCATTCCAGCGGAGCTCGCAGATGAGGTCGAATTTCACGCCGTTCACGCGCCTTTCGGCCGGCGGCCTGATGCTGGCGGCCGCAGCCGCCGATATCGGATGCGCCGCCGCCGAGCCGCGCCGCTCGCATGCGCTTCATGTGGCCGGAGCCATGCGAATCGAGGAGCTCGGCTCTCCCAATGGCAAAGGCTATGACGATATTATCGTGAAGCTCGCGCCGCTCGTCGCGGCGAAGCCGGAGAAGGAGGCGCGTCCGGCCGAGCGTCCTCCCGCTCCCGCGCTCGCCGCCGAGGCCCCCAAGGTCGCCGTCGCGGCTCCGCCCCCGGCCGAATCGGTGAAGCCGACGCCTGCACTGCCGGTCTTCCTGCGCGAGCCGCTTCCGGCCTTCGAGAATGCGCCAGTCGCCGATCTCGCCAAGGCGCCGGAGCAGGCTGTCGTCGCAACGTCGGCCGAGCCGGCCCCGATCGCGCCGCCCCAGGCTGAGAGCGCTCCGCAGGCGGCCGCGCCGACTGCCCAAATCGCGTCGCCTGCCGCGCCAGAGGCCGCCGCTGTCGAGGCGAAGGCGGAGGCCCCGGTCGAGCGAACCGCGACGCCCGAGGCCGAAGCCGACGCGCCGAAGGGCGAGGCGCCGGCGGCGGAAGCCGCTCCGGCTCCGAGCGCCGAGGCTATGCCGCCGGCCCAGGAGGAAAACGAATCGCCGATGGCTCTCTGGCAGGCGCTGGTCGCCGCTGCCGCGCTCGCCGGCCTGCTCGTGATGAAATATCTGCGGCGCGGTCCCCCCGTCGCCAAGGCGGCCGAGCCGGGCGCGTCGAAAGCCGTCGCCCCGCAGGAGGGCGAAGCGGCGCCGGCGGGCCGTTTGGCCATTGCGCTCGCAGCCGCGCGCGCGAAATTCGAGCCGATCCTCGCCAAATTCGCCGCGCTGCGCGGCAAGAAGGCTGCGGAAACCGCGCCCCAGGCCGAAGCTGCGCCGCAGGAAGCACCCAAGAAGGAAGCGCCCAAAAAGCCGAAGACGATGGATTGGACCGAGGTCGCGGCCGCTCTGCGCGCTCGTTTCGCCGGAGGCGGCAAGACTGCAGGAGGGCCGACTGCGGCGCAGTCCAATCGCGTGATCGCCCTGGTCGATTCGGAGGGCCGGGGGCGGGCGTCCGATTCCTGGGACTCGAACGAGGATGATGGGCTGGAACTGCTGGAGCCGGGCGACGCCAGCGCGCGGACGATCGTCATGAACGCGCGACGCAGGCTGCGCTCGGCGCAGAGCTGACGCCAGAATCCGAAAATGAATCGAAAGAGATTTGAAGAGCTTTTCTAAACCCGTGTTTCTTCGAGCAGAACTGCGGCGCGGCGCGCCAGGGCGAACTGGCGTCGCCGCCGAGAATCGCCTATAGAAAAACGGCGGTTTCGAGCGTCGCCGACGGCTGCCGCTAGGCTCGCCTCGGCGCGCTTCGCTCGAAACGTCCTGCGAGCGCGATCTCCACGTCCCGCCGCTCTCCCGAGCAGCGGACTCTGCAGCCGCCTCGCCTTCGTCGGCGAGACGGGACGATGACGAGAAGCGCTCTTTCCCAGAGCCGGCGCGACATTGCCGCGGCAGGATTTCGCCGCGGAGCGCGGGACGATCGAAGCGGATTGGCGAGCCATTGGCCGAGAACGACACAGACGACACAAAGCCTCCGACGCCCGGCTCAGACATTCGCCCGGTTTCGATCGCCGACGAGATGAAGCGCAGCTATCTCGATTACGCGATGAGCGTGATCGTGAGCCGCGCGCTGCCGGATGTTCGCGACGGTCTGAAGCCCGTGCATCGGCGCATCATGTTCTCCATGCACGAGAACGGCCATACGCCCGATAAGTCGTACGTGAAATCGGCGCGCATCGTCGGCGACGTCATGGGTAAATATCACCCGCATGGCGACGCCGCGATCTATGACGCGCTGGTGCGCATGGCGCAGCCCTTTTCCATGCGGCTGCCGCTCATCGACGGGCAGGGCAATTTCGGCTCCGTCGACAATGATCCGCCGGCGGCCATGCGTTACACCGAGTCGCGGCTCGCCAAGCCGGCGCTGGCGCTGCTCGAGGATATCGACGAAGGCACAGTCGACTTCAAGCCGAACTATGACGACAAGGAGATGGAGCCGACCGTCCTTCCGGCGCGCTTCCCTAATCTCCTCGTCAATGGCGCTGGCGGCATCGCCGTCGGCATGGCGACGAATATTCCGCCGCATAATCTCGGCGAGGTGATCGACGCCGCCATAGCGCTGATCGACCGGCCGGATATGTCCGTCGCCGAGCTGATGGAGATCGTGCCCGGCCCGGACTTCCCGACGGCGGCGACGATTCTAGGGCGGGGCGGAATACGCAACGCCTATACGACCGGGCGCGGCTCGATCATCATGCGCGCCAAGGCCGAGGTCGAGACTTTGCGCAAGGAGCGCGAGGCGCTCATCTTCACCGAGATCCCCTATCAGGTGAACAAGGCGGCGCTGATCGAGCGCATCGCCGACCTCGTCCGCGAGAAGAAGCTCGAAGGCATCTCCGATCTGCGCGACGAATCCGACCGCGACGGCATGCGCATCGTCATCGAGCTGAAGCGCGACGCGGTGGCGGATGTGGTGCTCAACCAGCTCTGGCGCCATACCGCGCTACAGTCGAGCTTCCCCGTCAATATGATCGCGCTGAACGGCGGCCGGCCCGAGCTGCTGACGCTGAAGGACGTGCTGCTCGCCTTCGTCGACTTCCGCGAGAGCGTCGTCACCAGGCGCACCAAATTCCGCCTCGCCAAGGCGCGCGACGCGGCGCATTTGCAGGTCGGCCTCGCCATCGCCGTCGCCAATATCGACGAGGTGATCCGCCTCATCCGCACCTCGGCCGACGCCGCCGCCGCGCGCGAAGCGCTGATGGAGCGCGAGTGGCCCGCCAAGGACATGGCGCCGCTGGTCGCGCTGATCGCCGATCCGCGCCATGTGCTCACCGAGGATGGCGCGATCCGCCTTTCCGAGGCGCAGGCGCGCGCCATTCTGGAATTGCGCCTGCAGCGCCTCACCGCGCTCGGCCGCGACGAGATCGCCGAGGCGCTGAACAAGCTCGCCGCCGAGATCGCCGAATATCTCGAGATTTTGCGCTCGCGCGAAAGGCTGTTCGGGATCGTCAAGGACGAGATGATCGCGGTCAAGGAGGCCTATGCGACGCCTCGCCGCACGCAGATCGTCGATGGCGACGGTGACGTCGAGGACGAGGACCTCATCGCCAGAGAGGATATGGTCGTCACCGTCTCGCATGCCGGCTACATCAAGCGCGTGCCGCTCTCGACCTATCGCGCGCAGCGGCGCGGCGGCAAGGGCCGCTCTGGCATGCAGACGAAGGAGGAGGATTTCGTCCAGCGCCTCTTCGTCGCTTCGACTCATACGCCGGTGCTGTTCTTCTCCTCGCTCGGCCGCGCCTATAAGGAGAAGGTGTGGCGTCTGCCGCTGGCGGCGCCGCAGGCGCGCGGCAAGGCGCTGGTCAATCTTCTGCCGCTCGAGCAGGGCGAGCGCATCACCACCATCATGCCGCTGCCGGAGGATGTGTCGAGCTGGGCGACGCTGGACGCCATTTTCGCGACGACGGGCGGCACGGTGCGCCGCAACAAGCTTTCGGACTTCTCCGATGTGCGGCGCTCCGGCATCATCGCCATGAAGCTCGATGAAGGCGAGGCTATCGTCGATGTCGCCACTGCAGCGGAGCAGGAGGATATTCTGCTCACGACGCGCGAGGGGCAGTGCATTCGCTTCCCGGTCAGCGACGTGCGCGTGTTTCAGGGCCGCACCTCCATGGGCGTGCGCGGCATAGCGCTCGCTGGCGACGATCGCGTGATCTCAATGTCGATCCTGCGCCATTTCGAGGCCGTCGGCGACGAGCGCGCGGCCTATCTCAAGCGCGCCGCGGCGCAGCGCCGCAATGCGGGAGCGGAAGGCGTGGAGGAGGGCGCGGCGGAGACCGAGGAGGCCTCGACCGCGATCGAGCTGACCGAGGCGCGCTATCGCGAGATGGAGCAGGCCGAGCAGATCATCCTGACCGTCTCCGAGAACGGCTATGGCAAGCGCTCTTCGTCCTTCGAATATCGCATCACCGGACGCGGCGGCAAAGGCATTGTCGCAATGGCGGTGAACGCCCGCAATGGCAAGCTCGTCGCCTCCTTCCCCGTGGGGCGCGGCGACGAGATCATGCTGGTGACGGATGGCGGCCAGCTCATCCGCTGCCCGGTGGAAGGCATACGCATAGCGGGTCGCGGCACGCAGGGCGTCATCGTCTTCGACACGGCGGAGGGCGAGCGCGTCGTCTCGGTCGAGCATTTGGCCGACGCCGGCGAGGACGAGGCGGCCGGCGACGCGGCGTCCGGCGACGCAGGCGGCGAGACCGCCTGAGCCTTCGTCGCGGCCGAAAAGCGCGTTTCGCCGGGGGATTTTCGGCGAAACGCAATTTGTTTTCATGAATTGCTCTCGTCGCGCGCAACTACGCCGCTTCGATAAACGCAACCCCACGTCAATGGCGCGCGCCTGCGCCTCGGGCTAGATTGTCGCAACGCCGAGATTGCCGAAGAAGGAGACCAACGCATGCTCACGATCTGGGGACGGCGCAACTCCTTCAATGTGCAGAAAGTCATGTGGCTCGTCGGCGAGCTCGCGCTCGATCACGCCCATGTGCCGCTCGGCGGCGCTTTCGGCGGACTCGATGATCCGCAGTTTCGAGCGAAAAATCCGCATGGCCGCATTCCGGTCATCGACGACGAGGGCGTGGTGGTGTGGGAATCTCACGCCATTTTGCGCTATCTCGCCGCGCGCCATGGCGGCGAGGCTTTTTGGCCGGCGGACGCGGCGACCCGTTCCTATCCCGATCGCTGGATGGATTGGGCGCAGACGACGCTGCAGCCGGCCTTCGTCGACGGCGTGTTCATGGGCTATTACCGCACGCCGGAGGAAAAGCGCGACTGGCCGGCGATCAACGCCGCCGTCGCGCGCTGCGCGCAGCATTATCGCTTCCTCGACAGCTGGCTGGCGGATCGTCCTTTCCTCGCCGGCGACGAGCCGACACTCGCCGACATTCCCGCCGGGACGACGCTCTATCGCTATTTCTCGCTCGACATAGAGCGGCCGTCGCTCCCCAATGTCGAGACTTGGTATGCGCGGCTCTGCGAGCGGCCGGCCTATCGCCAGCATGTGATGGTGCCCTTCGACGATCTGAAGGGGTGACGCCCCGAATGGCGCTAGACGCGCTATTCCGCTAGTATGCTCCCATGAGCGCTCTGCCGAAGATGAAAATGACCGCCGAAGAGTTCGTGGTCTGGGCCGAAGGACAGCCCGGCCGTCACGAGCTCGTCGACGGCGAGGTTTTCGCTCAGGCCGCGGAGCGAATGGCCCATGCGAAGGCGAAGCTCGCGGCCGCTCGCGCTCTGCAGGACGCTGTGCGCCGCGCCGGCGCGCCGTGCCATGTGCTGCCGGACGGAATGGCCGTGCGTGTCGATGCGACGACCGTCTTCGAGCCCGATGCGCAGCTCTATTGCGGACCCGAGCTTCCGCCGGACACGCTTTTCGTCGAAGCGCCTCTCATCGTCGTCGAGGTGCTGTCACCCTCCACGGGACGCAATGACGCTCTCGGCAAGCTCGTCGGATATTTTCGTATCGCGAGCGTCGCGCATTATCTCATCGTCGATCCCGATTCGCCGCTGGTGATTCATCATCGTCGCGGGGAGGGGAGCGATATTCTGACGCGCGTCATTCATGACGGCGACATCACGCTCGATCCGCCCGGCCTCGTCTTTCCGCTCTCCGCGCTCTATGGCGAAGCGCGTTAGAGCGTGCTCTGTGCTCGCGCGCACGGCGACGAAGGCGCGCCGCGCCTAATCTCCTCTGCATCCGATCGCAATGATTTCAGGCGACGGTTTCAGATAGGAGATTGAAAATGTCCAAAGTGCTTTTCGTCGACACCAAGACCGAGCTCACCCTCGCGCCGGGCGCGACCGTTCATGGCTGGTGGAACAACGCCTCGCCCTTCAACGCGGTGTGGGACGCGCAGGCCATTCCCTTCGCCACCGGCAGCACGACGAGCGGCTTCACGCAGGACACCTCGCTCGAGGTGACGCGCGTTTGGCGTCACTTCACGGTGACGGAGATCAAGCCGTTCCCGCAGTCGCAGACGGTCGAGACCAAGAACGAGACCGAGATTCATTACGAGGTCAAGAATATCGGCAATTCGGTCGCGAAATTCCATGTGGTGCTGAGCGCGATCTACGAGTGATCGCATCGGAGGCGCGAGCCGAAAGGCTCGCGCGATCCGTCAATCGCGAGCGATGAACACGGCGGCGCAGCCGACAATGTCGATCGCGACATTGCGGAAGCGTCGCTCGAGCGCATTGCGCAATTCGTCGAGATCATCGCTCCTATTCGAGAACACGCCCTTGCGATTGTAGAATTCCATCAGCCGCCGCGCCGCGCCGGAGCGCTCGACGCCGCCTTGCAGCAAGGTCGAGCCAAAAAAGACGGCGCCGTCATTCGTCAGCGGCTTCAGATGGTCGAAAACGACCGCCTTTTCCGCTATCGCGCTCGGCAGGCAATGCAGCAGATAATTGACGCCGACCGAGTCGAATTTCGGCGCGTCGAAAGTGATCGGCTCCAGCACATTGCGGCGATAGCTCTCCGGCGAATAGCGCGCGATGCGGGCCGCCGCGAAGCGCAGCGCATCCGCGTTCAAATCCATCAGCGCGACGCGCGGCGCAGCGGCGGGCAAGCGGCAATGGTCGAGGTAATATCCCGTGCCGACGCCGACATCGAGATGATTGCCCGACACATGCGCGTCATAGAGCGCGCGTAGGCGCGGCGTCGGACATTTCCAGATGAAGCGGTTGGAGAGGCCGAGCACCAGCAGATCGTAGAGCCGCAGAACCGCGGGCGTGTAGACGGCTTGGCCGGCGGCGATCTCTTCGGGACTGGCGGTCATCTTCGTTACGTCCTATTGCTCGACGACGCCTTTTTCGACGTGAGGGAGCCAATGCCCATTCTACGCTATTCCGCGGCTTCGCCCTACGCCCGCAAGTGCCGCATCGTCGCCGAGCTGCTCGGCCTCGGCGCGAGCGTCGAGCTCGTCGGCGCCGACACGACAAATCCCGACGATTCGTTGCGCGCGCAAAATCCGCTCGGCAAGGTGCCGACGCTCATCCTCGACAGCGGCGAGACGATCTATGACAGCCGCGTGATCTGCGAATATTTCGATCTTCTCGCCGGCGGCAAGCTCATTCCGCATGATCCCGCCGAGCGGATCGCGGCGCTGACGCTGCAATCGCTCGGCGACGGCATGAACGACGCCGCGCTGCTCATTCGCTATGAGGCGACGCGGCCGCAGGCTCTGCGCTCCGCCGATTGGATCGCCTTGCAGACCGGCAAGCTCGACCGCGCGCTCGCGGCGCTCGACGCCGCGCCGCCGGCCGGCCCGGTGACGATCGGCCATGTGGCCGTCGCCGCCGCGCTCGGCTATCTCGATCTGCGCTTCGAAGGCGCATGGCGCGCGAAATATCCCGCGCTCCTCGCCTGGCTCGACGCTTTTTCGCGCGAGGTTCCGGCCTTCGAGGCGACGCGCGTCGCCTGAGGCCGCCGGCGCCTCATATGCGCGCCGGCAGCTTGTCCTCCTCGGCGAGATTGGAGAAGCGCGTCACTTCCGCCTCGAAGGAGAGCGTCACCGTTCCCGTGGGGCCGTGACGTTGCTTGCCGAGGATCGCCTCGGCGCGCCCATGCACGCGCTCCATCTCGTTCTGCCAGGCGATATGCTCTTCCGTGCCCTCGCGCGGCTCGCGATTGCGCAGATAATATTCCTCGCGATAGACGAACATCACCACGTCGGCGTCCTGCTCGATCGAGCCGGATTCGCGGAGGTCGGAGAGCTGCGGGCGCTTGTCGTCGCGGCTCTCGACCTGACGCGACAGCTGCGAGAGCGCGATGATCGGCACCGCCAGCTCCTTGGCCAGCGCCTTCAGGCCCGTGGTGATCTCGGTCAGCTCCTGCACGCGATTGTCGCCGCGCGATTTGGAGCCGGAGAGCAGCTGAAGATAGTCCACGACGAGCAGATCGAGCCCGCGCTGGCGCTTCAGACGTCGCGCCCGCGCGGTGAGCTGGGCGATGGAGATGCCGCCGCTTTGATCGATGAAGAAGGGCACGCTCTGCATCTCGCGCGCGGCTTCCGCTATGCGGCGGAAGTCGTCTTCGTTGATGTCGCCGCGGCGAATCTTGTAGGAGGGCACGCCGGATTGCTCGGCGATGACGCGCGTCGCCAATTGCTCGGCCGACATTTCCAGCGAGAAGAAGCCGACGATGCCGCCATTCGCCGCCTTGATCGAGCCGTCCGGCAATTGCTCCGGCACATAGGCCTTGGCGATGTTGAAGGCGATATTGGTGGCGAGCGCCGTCTTGCCCATGCCGGGACGGCCGGCGACGATGATGAGATCGGACTTCTGCAGCCCGCCCATCTTCTCGTCGAGATCGACGAGACCAGTGGCGACGCCGGAGAGATGTCCATCTCGCTGATAGGCGCTGCTCGCCATATCCATGGCGGTGGAGAGCGCGTCGGCGAAACGCTGAAAGCCGCCGTCATAACGGCCGGTCTCGGCCACCGCATAGAGCTTGCGTTCGGCTTCCTCTATCTGCTGGCGTGGGGCTTGATCGACGGCCGCGTCATAGGCGGAATTGACGATATCCTCGCCGATGACGATCAGCTCGCGCCGCACGGCGAGATCATGGATCGTGCGGCCATAATCCTCGGCGTTGATGATCGTCGTCGCCTCGCGGGCGAGGCCGGCGAGATAGGTCTGCATCGGCACGCCGCCCGGAAGCTCTATGTCGCCCAAATGCGTCTTCAGAGTCACGACCGTGGCGATGCGTCCGGCGCGAATGATCTGCGCCAAAACCTCGAAGATGCGTCGGTGCAAATCCTCGGAGAAATGTTCGGAGCGTAGAAAATCGGAGACGCGATCGAAGGCGTCATTGTTGATGAGTATGGCGCCGAGCAGCGCCTGCTCGGCCTCGATATTATGCGGCGGCGTGCGATAGGCGGGCGCGTCGAGCGGCGCGACCGAAAAAGGCCGCGGACCCGGCAACGGTTCGATTGCTGGCATTTCTCTCTCATGGCGGGATGTCTTCGATGCTCGTGAACGCGTAGCGACAAGCACTCGAGAACGGCGGCGAATTTGCCCGAAGGAGAGAGCGGCGCCAATGACAAAGATGGCCGCAAAGCTCGGCGAATGCGAGCGCGGCCATCTTGTGAGTCATTTCCACATGCGACAGCGCAGCTTTCGGTCTATCTGCGTGAATTCCTTTGCTTGTGACAATTTCGTCACGCCGAATCGCTCGGGCATGAAAAAGGCCGGAGACGCGGGCGTCTCCGGCCTTTTTCGATAGAGCGAATCGGTTGCGAGCGATCAGAGCTCGACGTCGCCGGCCTCGGCCAGAGCGGCGCCGACCTCGAGTCCGAGATCGTCCAGCGTCGTCTCCTCGCGAGTGGCGGCGGCCTCGCCGCGCGCCTGACGCTCGGCCTCTTCGGCGGAGCGAGCGACGTTGACGATGATCTTCACCTCGATCTCGGGATGCAGATTCACCGGCACATTATGCAGGCCGAGCGCCTTGATCGGATGCTGCAGATCGATCTGATTGCGGTTGAGCGAGAAGCCGCCCGCGGTCGCCGCGTCGGAAATGTCGCGCGGAGCCACCGAGCCATAGAGATGGCCGCTCTCGCCGGCCTGGCGGATGATGACGAAGGTCTGACCCTCGAGCTTCTCGGCGACGGCCTCGGCCTCCTTGCGGGCGGTGAGGTTGCGCGCCTCGATCTGAGCGCGCTGCGTCTCGAAATGCTTCTTGTTGTTTTCCGTGGCGCGCAGCGCCTTGCCGCGCGCCAGCAGGAAGTTGCGCGCATAGCCGTCGCGCACGCGAACGGTGTCGCCCATCTGGCCGAGCTTGGCCACGCGCTCCAGCAGAATGACATCGACCATGGGTTCTCTCTCCTCAGTGTCTCTCGAATTGCGCCGCGGCGATTCTCAGCCGCGCCGCGCCTGCGCCGCCTGCTTGCGGCTTCGGAACGAAAACGCCGCATCGGCGACGCCGACGACGGTGAATAGGACGATCGGCCAGGCGAACAGGCCGATGACGATATAGATGACGGTGAGCGTCACGCCGCCGATGCGCGTCCCGCGCAGCAGAAAGTGAACGACGGCGAGGCCCTGCATCGCCAGAGCGAGGCCGAGCGTCTCGGCGATCACCAGCCCGATCTCGCCGGGGAGGTCGCCGAGATAGGCGAGGGCGCAGGCGGCGAGAAAGCCTCCGGCGACCGCGCGCGGCAGCACGAATTCCTGCGCAATGTCCGGCCAGGGCCGCGGCAGCGCCTCGGAGGCGCGGGCGAGCAGGCCGGCGCCCCACAGATTGAGCGCATGGCTGAACAAGGTGAGCGCCGCCAGCGTCGCCGGAAAAGCGAAGACGACGAGCGCCGAGAGCTGGCTGGCGTCGAGCTTGTCGCCGAGCTCCTGCGTGCGGATGAGATCCTCGATCGCCATGAAGGCGCGCGCCCGCAGCGGGTTCAGCGCCTCGTCGAGGCTGCCGAAGCGAATCGCCGCTATGGCCACCGCCGCCGAGACTGCGGCCGCGACTGCGCCGCCGGCGGCGAGCACCGCCCAGGCCGGCGCATGGGACGTCACCAGCTCGCGGCCGCGCCAATTGGCTCCGGAGACGACATAGGCGGCGGCGAGCGCCGGCAGCGCGACGAGAAAAGCGTAGACGAGGCCGAAAATGGGATTGGGCCAGATCGACAGCAGACCGGTCGCGATGAGGCCCGCGGTCGCGCCATGGCGCAGACCGAAGCCGAGCGCGACGATGGAGATCGGCAGCGGCGCGAGAAAGGCGAACAGAACCGACGCCGAAGTGCCCTTGGTGAGGACGGCGAACACGGCCGCGCCCGCGAGACCGCCGCCGATGGAGGCGAAGATCTGCGAGAACGTAAAGTCGCCGTTGTCGGGAACGGGCAGTTTCTTGCGTTCGGGTAGAAGCTGGGGCATGGTCTCAACGCTTGTTCGAGGGCGAGCGCGATCATCTCGCGTCCAGCCCCCTGAACGCCGGCGAAGCCCGCCTTTTAAGGCGAGCGATCTCTCCGGGCAAGGGTCAGAGCGCGAAAAAACCCGCTTCCGATAGCCGAAAACGTCGCCGGAGCGGCGCTTTTTGCGTTCTACTGGCGGCGCAGGGCCGGGCCGGGCTTCTCGCCGAGCACGCGCCAGCTGCCCGCGAGGCCGAGGCCGACCGCGAAAACCAGCGCGCCGACCGTCGTCAGCGCGACCGGCCAGGGACGGAAGACGAAATCCATCCGCATCAGCGCCTCCAATATGATGCCCGCCGCGCCTGCGCCCGCGATTGCCGAGAAGAGTCCGGCCACGAGGCCGAGCAGAGCGAATTCCAGCGCGAAGGCGCCGGTCAGCCATGAGCGCGTCGCGCCGAGCGTCTTCAATATTATGGCGTCGCGCTGGCGTCCGCGCTGGCTCGCCGCCACGGCGCTGCCCAGCGCCAGCGCCGCCGTGACGATGGCGAGGCCAGCGGCCGCCCGCGCCGCGAAGGTCAGCTGATCGGCGATTTTCTCTATCGCCTCCAGCGCGTCCTTCACGCGCAGAGCGGCGACCTGAGGAAAGCGCGTCGCCGCCTCCCGCGTCAGCCTTTTGTCGCGGAGCGGATCGTCGCGATCGGCGAAGGCGACGGTGAAAATCTCCGAGAAGGGCGCGTCGGCGAAAGCCTCGGGCGAGAACACCATCATGAAATTAATGCCATAGCTGCGCCAATCGACGCGGCGCAGATTGGCGATGCGAACCGTGAGGTCGCGGCCGAGCACATTGACGACGATCTCGTCGCCGACCGTGAGGCCGAGCCCTTCGGCGACGCGCGCCTCCAGCGAGACGAGGGGCGGGCCGTTGCGTCCCTCTTCCCACCATTGTCCGGCGACGATCTCCGAGCCCTTGGGCGGCGTGGCCGCAATGGTGACGCCGCGGTCGCCCTCCAGCGCCCAGGCGATATCGTCCGGCGGCTTCAGATTCTCGGAGCGGACGCCTTTCACGGCGACGATGCGGCCGCGCATCATCGGCACATGCTCGATGCGCGCGTCGGCGGAGAAGGAGGAGAGGAAGGCGGAGAATTCGTCCGCCTGCTCCTTGGCGATATCGACGAAATAGAAGCTCGGCGTGCGGCTCTTCTGCGCCTGGAACAATTCCGCATGGATCGAGCCCTCGATCAGCGCCAGCGCGACGAGAAGCGTCTGCGTCACGCCGATCGAGACGATCAATGTCACGGCGAGGCTCTTGGGGCGGCGAATATTGCCGATCGCATGACGCAGCTGCGCGCCGGGCGCATGGGCGAAGCGCTGCGCTAAGCGGATGACGAGAGCCGCCACTCCGCGCAGCAGGACGAAGGCCATGGCGGTGGCGGCGATATAGGTCGCTGCGAGCTTCTTGTCGGCGGCCGAGAGCATGACCAGAGCCACGAGCGCCGCTGCGGCGAGCAGCGCTGCGAGCAGAAAGACGCGGGGAGGGGATTTTTCCTCGGCCTCGTCGCGCAAGAGCCGCGCGACCGGCGTTCCATAGGCGCGGCCGAGCGGCGGCAGCGCGAAGATCAGCGTCACCAGCAGACCATAGGCCGCGCCGACGGCGAGCGAGCGCGCGTCGAGCGTCGGCGAAAAGGGCAGGGGAATGGAAGCCGAAAGGGCGAGGTCGGCGAGATAAGGAAAGGTCGCGCCGATCGCGAGGCCGCCGATGACGGCGAGGCCGGCGACGAGCAGCACCTCGACGAGCGCCATGGCGAAGACGCGCGAGGCCGGCGCGCCCAGCGCCTTCAATATTGCGAAAGCGTCGCGCTTTCTCGCGACAAAGCCGGAAACGGCGTTGGCGACGCCGGCTCCGCCCGCGACCAGCGCGGTCAGCGCAACCAGCGTCAGCAGCTGGGTGAAGCGCTCCTGATTGCGCGAGAATTGCGGGGAGACGGCGTCACGCTTGCGCAAATCCCAGCCGGCGTCTGGAAAGGCCGCGGTCAGCGTCGTGACGAAACGCTCGACCTCCGCGTCGCTGGCGACGGCTTCGGTCTTGCCGAGCGAAACGCGCGTCAGCCAGCGCGTCACGGCGCCCGGCTGCATCAGCCCGGTCGCCTTCAGAGCCTCCTGGCTCATCAGCACGCGCGCGCCGAAACCGAAGGCGCCGGCGAGCTTATCGGGCTCGCTCGAAAGCTCGGCTGTGAGGGTGAAGGAGCCGGCGCCGATCTTCACGCGATCGCCGATCTCGAGCCCGAGCCGGGCGATGAGGCCCGCATCGGCGACGAGGCCGAAGCCGCCGTCGCGCTGCGCCAGAGCCTCGGCGAGCGGCAGCGACGGCGTCAGCTCGACTGCGCCGGCGCCGGGATAGGCCGAATCGACAGCTTTTATTTCGATCAGCGCCGCCTCGCCGCTCGCCGAGCGGGCCATGGCGCGCATCAGGCCGATCTCGCAGACGCGGCCGTCGCGCTCCAAAAACTCGCGCTCCTGCGGCGAGAGCCGCCGCATTGTCGTCGTGACGGAGACGTCGCCGCCCAAGATCGTGCGCCCCTCGCGGGCGAGGCCGTCGGCGAGCGAGCGCGAAACCGCGCCGACGCCGGAAATGGCGGCGACGCCGATCACGATGCAGGCGATGAAGACGGAAAAGCCGCGCAGATCTCCAGAGAGATCGCGCAGGGCGAAACGCAGCGCCAGCGGCAGGCGCGAGGCGATTGCCACCCTCATGACGCCGGCGCCTCGTCCTCTATGCGGCCGGAGCGCAGCCGGACGGCGCGGTCGCAGCGGGCGGCGAGGGAGGGATCATGCGTGACCAGCACCAGAGTCGCCGAGCGCCGCGCCTTTTGCGCGAAGATGAGATCGACGATGGCCGCGCCGGTCTCCGAATCGAGATTGCCGGTCGGCTCGTCGGCGACCAGGATGACAGGATCGGGCGCGAGCGCTCTGGCGATGGCGACGCGCTGCTGCTCGCCGCCGGACATTTGCGTGGGATAATGGGAGAGGCGATGGCTGAGGCCCACGGCCTCCAGCTCCTGCGCGGCGCGCTCGAAAGCGTCGGCGCGGCCGGCGAGCTCCAGCGGAATGGCGACATTCTCCAGCGCCGTCATCGTGGCGATGAGCTGGAAAGACTGGAAGACGACCCCTATCTTCCCTCCACGGAACCGCGCCAGCGCATTTTCATCGAGCCGGGCGAGGTCGCTGCCGTCGACGAGCACCTTGCCGGAGTCGGGCCGCTCGAGGCCGGCGAGCGTCATCAGCAATGTGGATTTCCCCGAGCCGGAGGGTCCGACGAGGCCGACAGCCTCGCCGCGCGCGACGGCGAGGCTTATGTTCTTGAGCACATGGACGCGCGCCGCGCCCGCTCCGAGGGTGAGATCGACGTCCTCGAGCTCGATGACCGGCCGCTGCACTTTGGAGGTCCTGAAATGGTTTGCCGCTGCGCCCGCCGCCGCTCTCGCGACCCGGCGAAGACGCCCGCCCCGACATATGCGAAGGCGCCGCCGGTTTCCAGTGCTCGGCCGCGCTTTCGTCCGCTCGGCCCGGCGACGCTGCTCTGCGCCGCCGCAATTTTGGCGCTTCTCACCATGATCTCGCTGCCCGCCGCGGCCGAGCCGCTGCGCATCATCGCCTTCGGCGACAGTCTCAGCGCCGGCTTTCAGCTACCGGCGGACGCCTCCTTTCCGGCGCAGCTGGAGGCTCGGCTGAAAAATGACGGCTATGACGCCCGCGTGATCAACGCCAGCGTCTCCGGCGACACCACAAGAGGTGGGCTGGCGCGCGTCTCTTACGCGCTGCACGACGGCGGCGATCTGATGATTCTCGAGCTCGGGGCCAATGACATGCTGCTCGGCTTCGATCCGGCGGCGACGCGCGACAATCTGGAGAAAATCATCGGCGCCGCCAAGGAGAAGGGCCTCGATGTGCTGCTCGCCGGAATGCTGGCCAACGCCAATTTCGGCGAGGAGCAGAAAAAAGCCTTCGACGCCATTTTCCCCGATCTTTCGGCGCGGCGCGGCTTGCCGCTCTATCCCTTCTTTCTCGACGGCGTCGTGGGCGAGAAGGGCATGACGCTCGTCGATGGCCTGCATCCGAGCCGGGCCGGCGTCGCGCGGATCGTCGCCGGCGTCGCGCCGCTGGTGGAGAAGAGCCTCGATTCCCTGCGATCGAAGCGTCAGGGCGCCGCGCAGCGTTGAGCGAGGCCGCAAGCGAGGCCGTGAGAAAAAATCCGTTCACACGCCGGAATTTCGTTACAGCCGTCGCATTCTCGATATAGTGCCCACACCATCCTTAGCGCGCGCCATTGCGGCGCGCTGATCCGCGAGGAGGCGCCGACATAGGCCCCTTCGCTCCGCCGCGTCGCGGCCGGGCAGGGGCCGAGCGAGCAGACAGCGACTTCGCCTTACCCGCTCCCGCACGCCTTGCGAGGCCAGGATGGAGGAATTGCGATGCCCAGACTGTTCACCGCCCTCGAAATCCCCCCTCTCGTCGCCGGCAATCTCGCCGCTCTGCGTGGAGGCGTTCCGGGAGCCCGCTGGATCGACGCGGAGAATTATCACATCACGCTGCGCTTCATCGGCGATGTAGACGATGCGCTCGGCCATGACGCGGCCATGACCCTCGCCGCCATCCGCCGTCCTTCCGTCTCGATCACGCTCGAGGAGCTGTCGAGCTTCGGCGGCGACAAGCCGCGCGCCATAGTGGTGAAGGCGCGCGCCGATTCGGCGCTGGCCGAGCTGCAGGCCGAGCAGGAGCGCCTGCTGCGGCGCATCGGCATTCCGCCCGAGCCGCGCAAATTCGTGCCGCATGTGACGCTCGCGCGCCTGCGCGGGGCGTCCTGCTCCTCGGTCGCGTCCTATCTTGGCGCGCGCGGCTATTTTCCGCCCATGCGCTTCGAGGCGGCGCGCTTCGTGCTGTTCTCCTCGCGCGATTCGGTCGGCGGCGGCCCCTATCTCGTCGAGGCCGAATATCCGCTGCGCGACCGCAAGGCGCTCGCCGCCGGCGCCCGCGAGCTCACCGCCTACAGCCGATAGGCTCAGGCGCTCGCCGGCGCCTCTTTGCGGCCGCGCTCCACGACGGCGGCGAGCGAGGGATCGCGCGCCACCGCTTCCGCGATGAGGCGGTCGGAGGCGCTTTCGATTGTGTTCTGCATGCGCTCGAAGAATTCCCGCGGCTCGAGGCCCGGCGGGATGATCGGCAGATATTCGATGACCACGGTCCCAGGCCGCACGATGAAGGCCTTACGCGCCCAGAACATGCCGGAGTTCAGCGCAACCGGCAGGCAGGCCGCGCCGGTCTCGCGATAGAGCATTGCGACGCCGAACTTATAGAGAGGCGGCGCGCCCGCCGGCCGCCGCGTCCCCTCGGGAAAGATGAACAATTGCCGGCCTTGCGCGAACAGCGCCTTGGTCTTCTCGATCAGCTGCGGCAGCAGCTTGCCGCCCTTGGCGCGATCGATGCCGATCTGCTCCGCGCCCATCAGATACCAGCCGAAAAAGGGGATGAACACCAGCTCGCGCTTGAGAATATAGGAGAAGTCCGGCGAATGCAGCGGCAGGACGAAGGTCTCCCACGTCGACTGATGCTTGCAGGCGACGATGACCGGGCCTTTCGGAATATTCTCGAGGCCGCGAAACTCGAATTTCAGCCCGACGATCTTCTCGAGCCAGAAGAGCGACGTTCGCCCCCAGACGCGGCCGAGCGTCATGGATGCGTGCCGCTTCATCAGCAGCGCGGGCAGCCAGATGATCTGCAGCGTCATGAGGCTGACGAAGAAAGTGATGTGGAACAGCAGCGAGCGCAGGAAGAGCATGCTTTGGTCGTCCGTGGGGTTTCGCGGAAGGTGGGACGCGAACGCCTTCTAGAGTCATTCCGGTTCAGATTGAACCGGAATGACTCTAGATTCCCTTGTTCGGTCGTGTTTTCTTCACGCGAACCGGTCCCCACTTCGCTCGAAAACACTCTAATGCGCTTTTCCTTCGAACGGAACCGCCGCTCGGTCGGGACGGCGCTTT
>NZ_LUUM01000277.1:0-22775 GCF_001644125.1 Methylosinus sp. R-45379 | reverse complement strand
TCGCGCCCGCCGAGCCGGCGAATTGCAGAATGCCGGCGACGACGATGACCATGACGAGCGAGATGGGCAGAAAAACCTTCCAGCCGAGCCGCATGAGCTGGTCGTAGCGATAACGCGGCACGAAGGCCTTCACCATGGCGAAGAAGAAGAAGAAGAATGTGACCTTGAGGACGAACCAGATCACGCCCGGGATCAGGGTGAAGGGCGCGATATTCACCGGCGGCAGCCAGCCGCCGAAGAAGAGGATCGTCAGCAAGGCGCACATGGTCAGGATCGCCACATATTCGCCGAGCATGAACAGCATGTAGGGCGTCGCCGAATATTCGATCATGAAGCCCGCCACCAGCTCCGACTCGGCTTCCACGAGGTCGAAGGGCGGGCGGTTCGTCTCGGCCAGCGCCGAGATGAAGAAGATGATGAACATCGGCAGAAGGCGCAGCCAATACCAGCCGAGAATGCCGTATTGCGAATCCTGCGCGCGCACGATCTCGGTGAGATTGAGCGAGCCGGCGCAGAGCAGAACGGTGATGATGACGAAGCCGATCGAGACTTCGTAGGACACCATTTGCGCGGCCGAGCGCAGCGCCGACAGGAAGGGATATTTGGAGTTCGACGCCCAGCCGGCCATGATGATGCCATAGACGCCGAGCGAGGAGATGGCGAAAATATAGAGAATGCCGACATTGAGATCGGCGACCGCCCAGCCGTCATTGACCGGGATGACCGCCCAGGCGGCGACGGCGAGCATGGCCGTGACGAAAGGCGCGAGCAGGAACACGCCCTTATTGGCCGTGTCCGGGATCACCGGCTCCTTGAGCACGAATTTGAGCATGTCGGCGAAGCTCTGGAGCAAGCCCCAGGGTCCGACGACATTGGGTCCGCGGCGCAGCTGCACGGCGGCCCAGACCTTGCGGTCGATGTAGATCGCATAGGCGAGATAGACCAGCAGAACGACCGTCAGAACGACGCTCTTCACGATGATCAGGAGAAGGTTCAGCAGCCAGCCGTCGATCACGTCCTTGCTCCTATTCCGCCGCTTGCTTCAGTCGATCCAGCGCCAGCGCCGAACATTCCGCCATTGTGGCCGAGGCGCGCGCGATCGGATTGGTGAGATAGAAATCCGTGATCGCAGGCGCGAAATCGTCCTTCCACGCGGTCGCCGGCTGCAGCGCCACCGCCTCGAGATCGGCCGCCGAAGCGGAGCCGATCTGATCGAGCCGCAGAAGATGCGGATGCGCCTCGCCGAGCTTGGCGCGCAGCTGCTTTTGCGAATCGAAGGGCAGCGGCGCGCCGAGAGCGCCGGAGAGCGCGCGCAGAATCGCCCAATCCTCGCGGGCGTCGCCCGGCGGGAAAGTCGCGCGCAGCGCCTCCTGCACACGGCCTTCCGTGTTCACATAGAGGCCGAACTTCTCCGTATAGGCCGCACCCGGGAGAATGACGTCGGCGCGATGCGCGCCCTTGTCGCCATGCGTGCCGATATAGACGACGAAAGCGCCGGGCTCGATGGCGATCTCATCGGCGCCGAGATTGAAGACGAGATCGAGCGCGCCGGCCTTCGCTATGTCCGCCGCATCGAGGCCGCCCTGCCCCGGCGTGAAGCCGAGATCGAGCGCGCCGACGCGCGACGCCGCCGTATGCAGCACGCTGAAGCCGTTCCAAGCATCGGACAAACCGCCGTGCTTCTTGGCGGCCTGAGCGGCGAGCGCCAGAATGGCGCGGCCGTCGGGACGCGCCAGCGCGCCCTGACCGATCAGCACGAGGCGCTTGGCGGAGCCCGTCGGCGCGCTTTCGACGAAGCGCGCCAGAGCGTCGGGACCGGCGCCGAGATAATCATAATCATAGGTCAGATCGGCCTGTTCGCCGATCACCGAGATAGGGAAATGGCCCTTCAGCCAGCGCTTGCGGATGCGCGCATTGAGCACGGGCGCTTCCTTGCGCGGATTGGAGCCGACGATCAGCAGCGAATCCGCCTCGTCGACGCCGGCAATGGTGGCGTTGAAGAGATAGGAGGCGCGACCGAAGCGTGGATCGAGCTTGGTCCCGTCCTGGCGCGCGTCGAGATTGGCGCTTCCCAGCCCCTCGACGAGAAGCTTCAGCGCGAAGATTTCCTCGAGCGCCGCGAGATCGCCGACAAGGGCGCCGATCTTCTCGGCTTTCGTCGCCTTGGTCTTGGCGGCGACGGCGGCGAGCGCCTCCTGCCAGCTGGCGGGACGCAGGCGTCCATTCTCGCGAATATAGGGACGGTCGAGGCGCTGCGCCTTCAGCCCATCGACGACCTGTCGCGTCTTGTCGGAGATCCACTCCTCATTCACCGCCTCATTGAGGCGCGGCAGAATGCGGATCACCTCGCGGCCGCGGGCGTCGACGCGGATCGCCGAACCCAGCGCATCCTGCACGTCGATGGTCTCGGTCTTCTGATACTCCCATGGGCGGGCGCGGAAATTCTGCGGCTTGGGCAGAAGCGCGCCTACGGGACAGAGATCGGTCACATTGCCCTGCAGCTCCGACGTCATCGCCGTCTGCAGATAGGTGGTGATCTCCATATCCTCGCCGCGGCCGATCGCGCCCATGTCGCTGGTGCCGGCGATCTCCGCCGTGAAACGCACGCAGCGGGTGCAATGGATGCAGCGGGTCATCGCCGTCTTGACGAGCGGGCCGATATATTTGTCCTCGACCGCGCGCTTATTCTCGGCATAGCGCGAGCTGTCGCCGCCGAAGGCGAGCGCCTGATCCTGCAAATCACATTCGCCGCCCTGATCGCAGATCGGACAGTCGAGCGGATGATTGACGAGCAGGAACTCCATCACGCCTTCGCGCGCCTTCTTCACCATCGGAGTCTTGGTGAAGACTTCCGGCGGCGCGCCGTCCGGTCCCGGACGCAAATCCTTCACGGCGACGGCGCAGGAGGCCTGCGGCTTCGGCGGGCCGCCTTTCACCTCGACGAGGCACATGCGGCAATTGCCGGCGATCGACAGACGCTCGTGAAAGCAGAAGCGCGGCACCTCGGCGCCGGCCTCCTCGCAGGCCTGCAGCAGCGTATATTCGGCCGGAACATCGACCTCGACGCCATCGACGAGAATTCTGGTCATTGGAATGCCTTACTCCGCCGCCACGCGCACCGGATCGGGATGCGGATTGGCCGCATAACGATCGATGCGCTTCTCGATTTCGCCACGGAAATGATTGATGAGACCCTGGATCGGCCAGGCCGCCGCGTCGCCGAGCGCGCAGATCGTATGGCCTTCGATCTGCTTCGACACGTCGAACAGCATGTCGATCTCGCGCTTGTGAGCGCGGCCTTCCGCCATGCGGGTGACGACGCGCCACATCCAGCCCGTGCCTTCGCGGCAGGGCGTGCACTGGCCGCAGCTCTCATGCTTGTAGAAATAAGAGATGCGGGCGATGGCGCGGATGATGTCGGTCGACTTGTCCATGACGATGACCGCCGCCGTGCCGAGGCCGGAGCCGAGCTTGACGAGGCTGTCGAAATCCATCGGACAGTCGATGATCTGATCGGCCGGCACGAGCCGCACGGAAGAACCGCCAGGAATGACGGCGAGCAGATTGTCCGAGCCGCCGCGCACGCCGCCGCAATGGCGGTCGATCAGCTCGCGGAAGGGAATGGACATGGCCTCTTCCACATTGCACGGCTTGTTCACATGGCCGGAGATGGAAAAGAGCTTGGTGCCCGTGTTGTTGGGCTTGCCGATGCCGGCGAACCAGCTCGCGCCGCGGCGTAGAATCGTCGGCGCGACGGCGATGGATTCGACATTATTGACCGTCGTCGGGCAGCCGTAGAGGCCGACATTGGCCGGGAACGGCGGCTTCAGCCGCGGCATGCCCTTCTTGCCTTCGAGGCTCTCGATCAGCGCCGTCTCCTCGCCGCAGATATAGGCGCCGGCGCCGTGATGGACGTAGAGATCGAAGGGATAGCCGTGAATATTGTCCTTGCCGATGAGCTTGGCGTCATAGGCCTCGTCGATCGCCTTCTGCAGCGCGATGCGCTCGGCGATGAACTCGCCGCGCACATAGATGTAGGAGGCGTGCGCGCCCATGGCGAAGGAGGCGATCAGCGCGCCCTCGATCAGCGTCTGCGGATCATTGCGCATGATCTCGCGGTCCTTGCAGGTGCCCGGCTCCGACTCGTCGGCGTTGATGACGAGATAGGAGGGACGCAAGGGGTCCGGCGTCTTCGGCATGAAGGACCATTTCAGGCCGGTGGAGAAGCCGGCGCCGCCGCGTCCGCGCAGCCCCGAATCCTTCATTTCCTGAATGATCTTGTCGCGGCCGAGCTCCAGCAGCGCCTTGGTGTTGTCCCAGGCGCCGCGCGAGCGGGCTCCGGCGAGGCTCTTGTCGCCTATGCCGTAGAGATTTGTGAAGATGCGGTCCTTATCGGCGAGCATTGGTCGTTCACTCCGCCTGCGCTTTGGCGCCGTCGCCGTAGAAAGAAGTGAGGCTCGTCAGCGCGCCTTCCGGCTCCGAGGAGACGCGGCCCGTCTGCGAACCGATCTTCACCGGCCGGCCGGCGGCGAGATCGTCGAGCAGCTTCTCGAAATTCTCAGCCGTCAAATCTTCGTAATAGTCGTCGTTGATCTGCACCATCGGCGCATTGCAGCAGGCGCCGAGGCACTCGACCTCGAGCCAGGAGAACAGCCCATCGGCGCTCACATGGCGCTGCGGGCCGACCCGGCGCTCGAGCACGGCGATCAGCTCGTCGGAGCCGCGCAGCATGCAAGGCGTGGTGCCGCAGAGCTGGACGTAGAATTTGCCCACCGGCTCGAGATTGAACATCGTGTAGAAGGTCGCGATCTCGAGCACGCGAATATAGGGCATGCCGAGCGTGTCCGCGACTTTCTCGATCGCCTTTTGCGGCAACCAATAGTCGTTCTGCTTCTGCGCCTGCCACAGGGCCGGCACGACCATGGAGGCCTGACGGCCGTCCGGATATTTGGCGATCTGCGCCTCGAGCCACGCCTTGTTCTCGGGCGTGAACTCGAAGCTCGCGGGCTGCTCTTCGGCGAGACGACGCACGGACATAGTGTCAGTTCCGTTTCTTTGTCGGGGCGCCGGAACGCCACCGCGCATTGAATTCACGAGTTGTTTCGCAGAACCAATCGGTTTTTGCGAAGTCGCGCTCGGGATGCTCGCTCCGCAGCTTCGCCGACTGCGGGCCGCCCCCCGACAACGACGAACACATGCAGCTTCCGTTCGTATACCAGGAAACTTCCCATTGCCCGCCCGACTCCGGGTCGTCGCCCATGGCGTTGCCGTCGTAGACGAATGACTTCGGCAGGTCGCCGAGCCGTTCGAAACGCCGACACGAGCCGCGACTCGCGATTGCCTGCGCAGTCGCTCCGAGCGACAGATACGTAGCCATCATCGCGGCGCCGATCACCGATCGACCTCCCCGAAGACGATATCGAGCGAACCAAGGATCGCCGAGACGTCGGCGAGCAGATGGTCCTTGCAGAGAAAATCCATGGCTTGCAGATGCGCGAAGCCCGGCGCGCGCAGCTTGCAGCGATAGGGCTTGTCGGTGCCGTCGGACACGAGATAGACGCCGAACTCGCCCTTGGGGGCCTCGACCGCGGCATAGACCTCGCCGGCCGGCACCTTGAAGCCTTCCGTATAGAGCTTGAAGTGATGGATGAGCGCTTCCATCGAGCGCTTCATCTCCGCGCGGGGCGGCGAGCAAATCTTGTTGTTCACCGTCGCCACCGGACCGCGATTCTCGGCCTTCAGCAGCTTATCGACGCATTGCTTCATAATGGAGGTCGACTGGCGCATCTCCTCCATGCGGATGACCGCACGGTCGTAGCAATCGCCATTCTTGCCGACGGGAATGTCGAACTCCATCTCCTCATAGCAATCATAAGGACGCGCCTTGCGCAGATCCCAGGGCGCGCCGGAGCCGCGCACCATCACGCCGGAGAAGCCGAATTTCCAGGCGTCCTCGAGCGAGATGACGCCGATGTCGGCGTTGCGCTGCTTGAAGATGCGGTTGCCGATGAAGAGCTCGTCGAGATCGTCGAGGACCTTGAGGAACGGATCGCAGAAAGCGCCGATATCCTCGACCAGCCGATCCGGCAGGTCGCGGGCGACGCCGCCCGGACGGAAGTAATTGGCGTGCATGCGCGCGCCGCTCGCCCGCTCATAGAAGACCATGAGCTTCTCGCGCTCCTCATAGCCCCAGAGCGGCGGCGTCAGCGCGCCGACGTCCATGGCTTGCGCGGTGACGTTGAGCAGATGCGAGAGCAGACGGCCGATCTCGGCATAGAGCACGCGGATGAGCTGGCCGCGGCGCGGAACCTCGACGTCGAGCAGCTGCTCTATGCCGAGACAGAAGGCGTGCTCCTGATTCATCGGCGCGCAATAGTCGAGCCGGTCGAAATAGGGCACATTCTGCAGATAGGTCCGTGCCTCCATCAGCTTCTCTGTGCCGCGATGCAGGAAGCCGACATGCGGATCGCAGCGCTCGACCACCTCGCCGTCGAGCTCGAGGATCAGGCGCAGCACGCCATGCGCCGCCGGATGCTGCGGGCCGAAGTTGAGGTTGAAGTTTCGCAGGCTCTGGTCGTTCATCGTGACAGTCCCAGCGGGGAGAGCGAATAGCGAATAGCGAGTAGCGAGTAGTGGGTCATGTCGTCGCCACTCCTGTCTTTCGTTGAAGCGAGCGGGTCAGCGCACGCAGCATTCGGCCTATCTCGTCGCCGCGCGCCAACAAAGGCGTCACGGCGCTCGCGGACGCAAGCCCGACTCTGTCGGCGAGCATCAAGTGCGTTTCCAGCTCTTTGAGCGATCCCTGGGCGTTTCTCAAGAATTGGACGAACGACCCCGTTGTCTCGCGGCCATGGCCTTCCGCGATATTCGCGGCCACCGACGCGGCCGCACGACGAATTTGCGAGGTCATCCCGTACATTTCTTCCCTCGGAAACCTTCCTGTGAGTTCGTAGCAATCGACAGCGAGGTTCATCGCTTCCTGCCAGACCTTGAGATCTCGATACGATTGAGATCGAGGTCCGTCCATGATCGACTCTCGTCCTCTATTCGCTACTCCCTATTCGCTACTCGCCCTCTCACTTGCTCGCCTTCTCGTCGCCGGGAAGATCGTATTGCACGCCCTCCCAAGGCGAGAGGAAATCGAACTTCCGATATTCTTGGGTGAGGTTCAGGGGCTCATAGACGACCCGCTTGCGCTCGTCGTCGTAGCGCACCTCGACATAGCCGGACATCGGGAAATCCTTGCGCAGCGGATGACCGTCGAAGCCGTAGTCGGTCATGATGCGGCGAAGGTCGGGATGGCCATCGAACAGCACGCCGAAGAGATCATAGGTCTCGCGCTCGAACCAGTCGGCGCCGGGATAGAGGCTGGTCAGCGAGGCGACGGGCGTGCTCTCGTCGGTCTGCGTCTTCACGCGGATGCGCTGATTATGCTTGGGCGAGAGGAGGTGCAGCACCACATCGAAACGCAGATCGCGCTCCGGATAATCGGCCGCGGTGATGTCGGTGAAGCTGACGAAGAGGAACTCGGGATCGTCGCGCAGCACGCGCGCGGCGTCGAGCCAGCGCGAGCGCTCCACTTCCACGGTGAGCTCGCCATAGGCGATCTTGAGGCCCTTCACCACGCCCGGCAGGGCCGCGGCGACCTTCTCGCCGAGCTTTTCGAGTTCCGCGCTCATCTCTCACCCTCGCGTCATGAGAAACCGACCGCGCATGGCGCGTCGGCTCGCATCGCACTCTTCGTTTTTGCGCGCGCTCCCGAGGAGGCGCGAAATGTCACCGTTCGATCGTGCCGCTGCGGCGGATCTTCTTCTGCAGAAGCAGAACGCCATAGACGAGCGCCTCGGCCGAAGGCGGGCAGCCGGGGACATAGATGTCGACCGGAATGATTCGATCGCAGCCGCGCACCACCGAATAGGAATAGTGGTAATAGCCGCCGCCATTGGCGCAGGAGCCCATGGAGATGACGTAGCGCGGCTCCGGCATCTGGTCGTAGACCTTGCGCAGCGCCGGGGCCATTTTGTTGGTCAGCGTGCCGGCGATGATGATGACGTCCGACTGGCGCGGGCTGGCGCGCGGCGCGAAGCCAAAGCGCTCGAGATCATAGCGCGGCATGGCCGCCTGGATCATCTCGACCGCGCAGCAGGCCAGACCGAAAGTCATCCACATCAGCGAGCCGGTGCGCGCCCAATTGATGAGATCATCGGTGGCGGTGACGAGAAAGCCCTTGTCGGCGAGCTCGTCATTGAGGCCGAGGTAGAAGGGATCGTCCGCGCCCACCGGCTTGCCGGTGCGCGGATCGACGAGACCCTTGGCGGACGGCGCGACGAGAGTCGGGCTCTGGCGAGTGATCAATCCCATTCGAGCGCTCCCTTGCGCCATTCATAGACGAAGCCGACGGTCAGCACGCCGAGGAAGAACATCATCGACCAGAAGCCGAAGCTTCCCGCCTCCTTGAAGGCCACCGCCCAGGGAAAGAGAAAAGCGACCTCGAGGTCGAAGACGATGAAGAGCAGAGCGACGAGATAGAAGCGCACGTCGAATTTCATGCGCGCGTCGCCGAAAGGATTGAAGCCGCACTCATAGGCGGAGAGCTTCTCCGGATCCGGCGCCTTGAAGGCGACCAGGAAGGGGAGAACGAGCAGAGCGCCGGCGATGATCGCCGCGAGGGCGATGAAGATCACGAGCGGCAAATATTGTTCGAGCAGGCTCGGCATGGCGATGTCCGACGTTTGCGGCGGGGGCGGCGATGTGACGCGGGGCGGGAGCCCCGGGCGCCGTCTGACCGCGCGTTCCGTAACCCAGCGTATAGGTCAAAGCAAGAGCCGAGCGCGTCTTTACCGAAGGGATTGGGCGCGCGGACCTTACGCCCGCCCGCCCCCGGCGGAAAAATACCCGTCGGCGCCTGTCGATCAGGCGGCGCCGCTGAAGAATTCGATGATCCGCGCGGCGGCCTTCATCTCCGCGAATCGCCGCGCCCGCCTTTCCATGGCCTCGTCGTCGGCGCCCCAGGCCTCGATCTGATGGTCCTCATCGACATGAGCCGCCGCCCAGGCCGCCTCCGCGTCCATCTTGCCCAGCGCCACGGCGAGCGCGATGAGGCAGGAGCCGGTGAGCGTCGTCATGGCGTGAAGCGCCGCGAGACGGAAATGCGCCTCAGCCCCCTGCCCCGCATAGGCGCGCACAGCCTCCGCCACCGCCGCCGTCGCCTCCGGCGTCTGACAGACGAACATCACGCCAGAGGTCACGGCGAGCTCGGCGCCGAGCCGCTCCTTGGCGAAGGCGAGCAGCGGGTCCCACGCCTCCGCCTGCGCCGCGACGAGGCCGGCCGGCTCCTCGGCGCGATAGCTCACGAGATCGGAGCCCGCATATTTGGCGACGTCGGCGGCGACCTCCTCGAGCCGGTCGGCGACCCCGTCGATCGCCGAGTTTACCAGCCTTGTCAAAGGCATGGAGGTCGGATTGAGCCTGTCGCCCTGCGTCCCCCATTCCTCGGCCAGCGCCGTGGTCAAAGACGAGGACGGAGTCGTCAAAATGCGCCGCGCCGGCGTCTTGACCGTCCTTCCGTCGAGCAGGACGGCATAGCCGCCCTCGGCCTCGCCGACGCTGGCCGATTGGTAGAATCGCTTCGGCAGCTCCGGCCGGGCGCCCCTCTGCACCGCATTGCGCAGCGGATTGCGCTCCTCATCGGGCACGAACAGGCCGTCGGCGAGATTTGCGCTTTCATGGGACATGGGGTCTCTCCTCGGGCGTGTCTCGTGGGCTCACGCGTCCGGCGCGGACAATATGGGATCGTCCTGCCCCACATCGAAGCCGAAAAACGCCCAGCTATTCTTCATATGCGGCGGCAGCGGCGCGGTGACGTCGAGGGTCCCGCCCTTGGGATGCGGCAGAATCAGCCGCCGCGCCAAAAGATGCAGCTTGGGCTCGAGCTCGGAGGGCACGGCGTGCATCGGATCACGGCGGCGCACCTCGTCCTCCGGCCTGTGGCCATATTTGGGATCGCCGACGATCGGGCAGCCGATCGCCTCCGCATGGGCGCGGAGCTGATGCGTGCGGCCGGTCAAGGGCTTCATTGACAGCCAGGCGCAGCGCGGCGCCGCCTTGTCGACGATGGCGTAATAGGTCAGCGAATGCTGCGCCCCCTCATCCCCATGGCGGGCGACGCGCATCTTCTCCCTTGCGTCGGCAGGCTCGGCCGCGCGCCGCTCGCCGCTGCGGCGGGAGCGCTCATCGACCATATCCGCGCCCTTGGCGAGATAGAGCGAGACCCGCCCCTGCGACGGCTTCGGCACGCCCTCGACCAGCGCCCAGTAGATTTTATGCGCCTGCCGCGAGCGGAAAATTTCCCCGAGATCGGCGGCGGTGCGCCTGTTCTTGGCGATCAGCAGCACGCCGGAGGTGTCGCGATCGAGCCGATGCACCAGCACCGGCCGCTTGTCGCCCACCGCCAGCGATTCGAGCATTCCGTCTATATGCCGCTTCATGCCCGAGCCGCCCTGCACGGCGAGGCCATAGGGCTTGTTCAGCACGAGGAGATGCGCGTCCTCGAACAAGGTCATCTCGGCGAGCGCGCGGGCGTCCTCCGGCCGCGCCCGCATCACCGCCGGCGCCGCGACGGTCTCCAGCTTGAGCGGCGGAACGCGAATCTTCTGATTCTGCTCGAGCCGAGTGGAAGTGTCGACGCGCTTGCCGTCGACGCGCACCTCGCCCTTGCGGCAGATTTTGGCGAGATGCGACAGGGCCAGCGCCGGAAAGCGCCGCTTGAACCAGCGGTCGAGCCGCAGCCCCGCCTCGTCCTCGTCGACGATCAGCGTCTGCACGGGCGTCGATTGCGGCGCCTGCGCCGCTTCCCCGGTCATGTCAAAGCCCTCACCAGATAAAGTCCGAGGAACAGGCCTATGATCGACAGCCCCACCGAGCCGCCCACATAGAGCCCAGCGGCGAGCGTGTCGCCGCGCTCGATCAGAGTGACCGCATCCAGCGAGAAGGCGGAGAAGGTCGTATAGCCGCCGAGCACGCCGGTGGTCACGAAGAGCCGCATCGACTGCGACCAGCCGGCCCCCGCCTTGAAGGCGAAATAGCCGGCTGCCAGGCCCATGATGAAGGACCCGCTGACGTTTATGAGGAAAACGCCCCAGGGCAGTTGCGCGCCGAGCCAGCGCTGGCACGAGGAATTGACGATATGTCTCAGAGTCCCGCCCAATCCGGACCCGAGAAAGATGAGAAGAAGCGCGCGCATGCCGCCTTCTAGCGCAAGCGGGCGGCGGCGTCACGGGAGCCGGACGCAGTCAATTGCACGGCTTCGATTCAAGCCCGATTTACGTATTGGCGCCATAGTGTTTAATCTACTCCCGACGGCTGCGCCGCCGTCACGCAGAAACTATTGAGACTAAATAATATTCTCCGGTCGTTATGCGGCCGCAACTCGTCAGCGCCCCAGTCCATGCGCGACTGGCGAGCGCCGCGCATGTGGAGCGACGGCCGTGAGACGACCAGATTTGCGCCCCAAAATCGGGGCGGAGCAGCGCGCCGCCGAGACGATCGCCGAGCCTCGCTTCGACGGCCGCTTCAGCGTGCCGCCCGACCAGCGCCGTTACGCCTGCCGCACCATCGACATGTCGGCAGACGTCGTCGCCTTGCGCAGCGACTTCCGGCCCGCGGTCGGCGATCGGATCGCGCTCGATCTCGACCGCTGGGGCCGTTTCGACGGCGCGGTGATTCGTCTCTTCGAGGGCGGCTTCACCGTGGACCTCGAGATCGCGGACCAGCCGCGCGCCCATGTGGCGATGCAATTCGCCTGGCTGACGCGGCACGCCGCGCCGAACGCCCCGCACTGCCGCGATCACGAACGCCTGCGGCCAAAGCGCCGGTTCACCACCTTCACCGTGGCGCAAGTGACCCTGCCCTGCGAGATCATGGATCTCTCGCGCAGCGGCGCCTCGCTGAGAACGGAGGTGCAGGTCCCTCCGGGCGAGAAGATCACGATCGGCAAGAGGACGCAGGCCGAGGTCATTCGCCAGACCGAGGACGGTTTCGCGGTCCGCTTCCGCCGTCTTTTGCCGCTCGAGATATTCGATGAAGATATAGACCTGTGAATCACCGCCCAAAACGGGCGAAAACGCCAAGCGACCCGAAAATGCCTTCCGGCCCGATTGCAGGCCCCGCCCGCATGCGATAGTGAAGACGCAGAAGCCTCAACGCGCCCGTAGCTCAGCTGGATAGAGCGCTGCCCTCCGAAGGCAGAGGTCAGGGGTTCGAATCCCTTCGGGCGCGCCAGCAAATCAAGCACTTACGACGACAGCGCAGCGAGGCCGGCAAATCCGGTCACCACAGGGTCACCACGGCGAGGAAGGTCACGGGCGGTCCGTGACCGCAGAAAAATTTCTCGAAACGCCAGTTTGCCGAACTGACAAAACTGACGAAACCCCTTCAGCCGTCCCGCGCCAGCGCGGCGAAGACTTCAGCCGCGAGCCCTTCGGCGAGGTCCGGCGGGAGAACGGCCGCGGGAAGCCATCGGCCATCGGGAGCCCTGAAGCATGGCGCCTCACACGCCAGCCCGCCGCCCGGCCGCTTCACCACCTTGACGCCCTGTAGGAGGATGACGACGCCCGCGACTTCGATCTCGACGACGGCCATCGCGACCAGCTTGTCAGAGTCGGCGACACGATCGATGAATTGGACGGTGACGACGGCTCGGTCGTATCGGCGTTCATACGAAGAGAAACCCGTCCGGCCGCTCGCCGGTCTCATAGACGCTCGGCCCTGCGTCGTCGTTTGAGGCAACCGAAACAGCGATAGCGCAGGCGACGGCGCCGTCGATTCGCTCCCGAGCCTTCCCCTTGGTGAAGAGCCGATTGCCGGCGCGATCGGTCTCGACGACGACATTATCGAAACACCACCTGAGAACCGGATGGCCGCCATGCTGGAATTGCCGGCCGACGATTGCCCGCTCGAGTTCTTTGATCGCCGGCGCCATCGTCACCCAGCCCTGCCGAACCTCGACGGCGGGGAATCCATCCTCTTGAAGGTTGTTCAAGGTCGAGCGCGCAAGGTGGGGGTCGAGCCCGATCTCGCGAACATCGAACCGGCCGCAGAGATCGCGGACGCAATCCTCGACGGCCCGGAAGTCGACGACGTTTCCCTGCGTCGGCTCAATATGGCCTTCGCCTGCCCATCGGACGTAGGGGACCGCGTCCCGATCCTGCCGGCCCCTGAGATTGTCGCCAGGGCAAAAGAAGTGCGGCAGCACGGCGTAGCCGTCGCCAACGCGCCAGAGCGCCACGACGACGGTCAAATCCGAATTGCTGGAAAGGTCGACGCCAATGTAACAGGGCTCGCCGGCAAGCGCCTCCAGGTCGAGCGGTTCCGCGCCCTCGTCATAGATCGCCATATCGACGACGCGACGGTCTTCGGCGTTTTGAGCAAGTGGCTTTCGATGGCGGACGGGAGCTTGCCGGATCGCGCTTCCGTCTGAAGCTCGGTCATCCAAAGGCGGAACATATCCTGCGCCTTCGCGGTGAAGCCGAAGACAGCCGGCTCGGCGAACCGCCGCCTACAAGAAGCGCGAGCCGGGCGCATCCGTTCGCTCGTTTCAGATCGGGCTGGCGCATGGCATTCGTCACAAGCTCCACGCGGTGAAGACGGAGCGCGACGCCACGAACCGGGCCTCCGGCGCCCGCGAACTCGTGCCGATCAAGCACAATGTCATAGAGGAAGAATTGGCGAAGCTCGGACTCTCTTTTCATGCGACGCCGCAAGGGCGTCGACGCAAGGTGACGCTCGACGACTATGAAGCCGGCGTCGCCGCCGGACGCGAATTCGAGCCGCATTGCAGCGTCGAAGGGACGTGAAGCAGCAGGCGATTTCGCCGAGACGATCCAGCGAAGCGCCTTCGTCCTCTCGCGGCCTTCGCCGAAGGCTCGGCGCCTCGCCCTGCAATCAGCGATGCGTCACGCGGCGGCGCCGAGCCGACCGAACGATAATTTGAACGTCGCGCCGCCGCCCGGCGTCTCCTCCAGCCAGATACGGCCGTTGAGCTTGGCGATGAGATCCTTGGCGATAGCGAGACCGAGGCCGGCGCCGGGCGTCGCTTCGCTCTTTCGCCAGAACGGCTCGAAGATCATTTCCCGCTCATCCTCCGGCACGCCCGGACCATGATCGATGATCGAGATAATCGCCTCATCATCGACGCACACGGTGATCTCGCCGCCCTCCGGCTCAGCGCGGAGCGCATTGTCGATGAGATTGCCGATGACCGCCGTGATCGCCGCGCCATTGCCGCGCACGTCGACAACGACGGAAGGACCGACAAATTCTATATGCCGGCGATCGCGAATGGCGAGCATCGCGGCGTCGTCGACAACGGCGCGCGTCACCGCGCCGAGATCGACGGTCTCTTCGAGCAGCGTCGGCTGCTCGCCGGCCCGAAGCGTCGCCAGCAATTGCTCGACGATATATTTGATGCGATAGGCGTCGCGCTTCAGATCGATCTTGAAGCTCGACTCTTCCGGCGCGTCGAGCCTGGCGGCGAGCACCGCAATGGGCGTGCGCAGCTCATGCGCCGCATTCGCCGTAAATCGACGCTGGCGCTGCGTTCCACGGTCCAGCCGTTCGAGCGCCTCATTCATCGCGCCGACGAGCGGCACGATTTCGGTCGGCACGATGCTGGAGGTCAGCCGCTGATCGAGCGAATCCATATCCACGCGCGCCGCCTCCTCCGCGACGGCCCGCAATGGCCGCAGCCCGCGCCGCATCGCGAACCATGCGGTCGCCGTCGAAAGCGACACAGCCATCACGACATAGATGTTGAGCCAGCGAAACTCCCGCTGCCAGGCGTCGAAAAGGTCGTCCCACCGAAACTTCTGGCCATAGACGGCGATGTGAAATCGCCCATAGGGCGTCCATTTCTGCTCCATCAGGCCGAGAGGCGCCGACCCCTCGTCGCCCGGCAAAATGAAGTGCGTATGAGTCGGACTGACGCCGATCAGATTGCGGAGCACCTCGACCAGCTCCGGCGACGAGCCGGCGAGCGGCCGCCGCTGCAAGTCGAAAGCGGCGATCTTCATGTTTGGCGCGCGATCGAGCTCCGCCTGCAATTCCGCGGTCGGCGCCAGGACCGCGACGCCGTCCGCTCCGATGGCGACAGAGGCGACGACCTGCTTTTCGGCGCGCGCCTTGGCGAGCTCGTCCCAAGTCGTCGCGAAGAGCTCGACGCCGGCCATGCCGAGCCCCAGGGTAAAGACCCAGCCGAGCAGAAAGGCGGCGAGCTGCGCGATGACGAGATAGAGGACGATGCGATGCGCCAGCGATTTGGTGATCAATGGGCCTGCTCCGTCAGCAGATATCCCCGCCCTTTCACCGTGTGAATCTCGATCTGCGCATCCAGCGTGGCGAGCTGGCGGCGGAGTCGCGAGACGACCGTGTCCAGCGCATTCGCCTGAACCTCCTCGTCGAGGCCATAGATTTCCTGAATGAGAATCTCTCGCGCGGCGACTCGGCTCGCGCGCTGCATCAAGGAGCGCAACAGCATCATCTCGCGCCGATTGAGCACGACCGGCGCGCCGCCCACCATGACTTCATTGTTTTCGAGATCGAAGGCGACGGCGCCCACGACGATCGGCGGCAACACGTTTCCTCCGGGACGACGCATGCAGGCGCGAATGCGGGCGATCAGCTCCTCTCCTTGGAACGGCTTGGTGAGATAGTCATCCGCGCCCGCCTCGAGACCCGAAATCTTATCGCCGAGCGCATCCAGCGCCGTGATCATCATCACTCTTATGCCGGGACGCATGGCGCGCGCGCGGGACAACAGCGATATGCCGTCTCCGTCCGGCAAGCGGCGGTCCAGCAGCAGGAGATCATATGCATGCACGCGCAAGGCCGCGAGCGCATCGGCCAGAGTCGACGCCTTATCGACGATGAAGCCGGCATGAGAAACGAGCGACGCGATGAGGCGCGCCATCTCCCGCTCGTCCTCGATGAGCAATATCCGCATCAAACGACGCTCCCTCATCGTGGCGGAGGTGAACCGTGCGTCGCGATTGGTGGCGCAGATCGATTGTCGAATCAAGCGGCTCGCTGCTTTCATCGCGCTTCGCCCCGCCGAAGGTGTGGCGCAGCGGACACAGTTCCACGAATTCGCCCGCCGCGCGCCCCTCGCCAGACACTCGACAGGTTGCGCGCCTAAGACAGAGCTCGATGCGGCGGTGTGCCGAAGCCGGGATGCGAGCGAATCTCGCTGCGCCCCGCGTTCGAGCGGAAGGCGAATGTCACAAAGAGACGGAGGCCGGGACGGCGCTCGGCGCATGATTTCGACGGCGCGCTCCCTGGTCGCGCTCGCTCTCATGCTGCTGTTCGCCGCTAATCCGCTCTGCGCGCATCGCCCGGCGACGGAGGGACGGCATACGGCCGACGCCTCCCCGCTCGCGACGGGCCTCTCCTCCTCCACCGACTGCGCACGGCCGGCGCGCGGCGCCGCCGATCCCGCCGCGCCGAGCCAGCGGCATGGCCTCGCCTGCGCGCTCGGCTGCGCGATCGCATGCGGCGGCTTTGCCCCCATAGGAGTCGGCCTCGTCGAAGCGCGCGCCGCGCCGGCGATCATCGTCGCTGACGCGCCGCTGCTGCGCAGAGGCGCGCGACGGACCGACAATTTTGGACGATCCTGGTCCTCCCGCGCGCCTCCGCTTTCCTTCTCCTGAACCGATCGAGCGTCGCTCGCTCTAGCAGAACTCGTCACCAGCACGCGCCAATGGCCGCGTCAGGAGAATTTTCATGTTTCGCAATAGCCTTTCGCGCGGCGCTTCCGCCGTCGCGCTCCTATTCGTCATCGATGCGTCCGCCGCCTTTTCTCAGGAATCCCTGCCCATGATCGATATCGGCTCCGCCGGAACAGGGGCTGGCGATCGCGCGCCGAGACGCGCCGAGCCCCGCGCGCCGCTCGACACTGTGGCGCCGGCGGCGAGCCGCCTCGATCTGACGCCGCGACAGACGCCCGCCTCCGTCCATGTGATGACGAGCGACGAGATGCGCGAGCGCGGATTCGATCAGGCGCAGGACGCCGTCGCCGCTTTTCCCGGCGTCGTCGTCGGCAATAATCCGATCAGCCCGACGAGCTATTCCATGCGCGGCTTCACGGGCAATCAGATCACCGTGCTGCGCGACGGCGTCTATCTCGGCCCGGCCAATTTCATCAATCGCCCCGCCAACAGCTTCAATGTCGAGAGCGTCGAAGTGCTGAAGGGCGCCGCCTCGCTGCTGCATGGACAAGGCGCGATCGGCGGCGTCGTCGATATTCGCACCAAGGAGCCGAGCTTCGGCCCGACGCGCTTCGACGCCTTCGTGAATGGCGGCAGCTTCGGGACGGTCAATCTGGGCGTCGGCGTCGGCGCGCAGCTTTCCGACGACATTGCGGCGCGGCTCGACGTCAGCCGCAGCCGCTCATCGGGCTTCGTGAAGAATGCGCCCTCCGACTCGCTCAATCTCACCGCGAGCCTATTGTGGAAGCCGCAGGAGAATTTCAGCGTCAAGCTGGGCATGGATTTTCTCGACGATAATATGTCGCCCTATTACGGCACGCCCCTCGTCCCGCTCGCCTATGCGCGCTCGCCCATGACGGGAGCCATCTCCTCGTCGACGGGCCTCGCGCTCGATCAAGCGATGCGCTTCAACAATTACAATGTCGGCGACGCGCTGCTGGCGACCACGCAATTCATGCCGACCGCACATGTCGTCTATAAGCCGACGAGCGAGGTCACCTTCACCGACGACGCCTATTATTTCTTCGCCGATCGCAAATGGCAGAACGCCGAGACCTACACATTCCTCGGCCCGAACAATGGTAGAACGGACGCTCTCGGCAATCCCATTCCCGCCGGGACGATCGCCCGTGATCGCTTCTACGTCTATCACGATCAGCACAAGCTCGGGAACACGCTGACGATGACGGTCGATCGCCCGATCCTCGGCTTCGACAATAAATTCCTGCTCGGCGCCGACGTCAATTCGACGCATTTCGTCCGCGACCGCGGCTTTCCGAGCGCTTCGATCGCCGATTATGTCGATGCTTGGAATCCGAACCAGGGCGTATGGGGCCTCTATGCCGGCGAATGGCCGATCCGCCGCTCGCCGACGCGCATAGACGATTACGCCGCGCTCTTCGAGGATGTGCTCACTCTGCGTCCCGACCTGAAGCTCGTGACGGGCGCGCGCTATGAGTTCGAGCGATTGGACCGCGTCAACTACAATCAGAACGGCACATTCTCCAGCACGACGAGCTTCCGGCGCAATTTCCATCCCTTCAATTTTCGCGTCGGCATGATCTATGACGTGACGAAGGATATCTCGCTCTATGGGCAATATACGACCGCGAAAGACCCGATCGGCTCGGCGATATACGTCGTCAACGCCGCGCAGAATTTCAATCTGAGCAGCTCGCGCCAATATGAGCTCGGCGCCAAGGCGTCGTTCCAGGACGGCAAGGGCGAGGCGACGCTCGCGCTCTATGAGATTCACCGCGCCAATATTCTGACGCAGACGACGCAGAATTCGGCGAGCAGCATCGGCAGCCAAATGTCACGCGGCGTCGAGGCGTCAGTGAGTTTTCTGGTCACGCCGCAGTGGAAAGTCTCGGCCAACGCCGCCTACACCTATGCGCGCTATGGCTTCTTCGTCGATCCGGCGACGCTGGTGATCGGCACGGGCAATCGGCCGCCGAACGTGCCGACCTGGACCGCCAATCTCTGGACCTCCTATGCCAACATCGCCGATCTTCCCTTCGACGCCGGATTCGGCCTGCGCTTCGTCGACTCGCGCGCCGGCAACAACGCCAATACGCTTTTTCTCGAAGGCTATGTGCTCGCCGATATCGGCCTCACCTATCATGTCACGCCCGGCGTCGACGCGACCTTCCGCGTCAATAATCTCTTCGACAAGACCTATGTGAACTGGGCGGAAGTGTCCTATCCCAGCGAGGTGATATTGGGCGCGCCGCGCAGCGTGACTTTCGGGCTCACGATGAAATTCTGAAGTCCGGGTTGCGACCGCGGGAGAACAGAACACGGAAAGGCGGTGGGCTATGGAAGCTCGCATCAGAGCTCACCGCCGAGTCTTGCCGGCGATATTGATCATGAGTCTCTGGGTAAAATACGACGCCGATGGCGATTTCCGTGGGCCGAGCCTCGGCGCGGGCGTTCAGGCGGTCGCGCGGCAGGGCGACAACAACAGCAGCTTCCGGCTGCCCGGCTATGCAATGGCGATGTATCGCTTCCAGCCGGCGCATCTGCCCGTGGTGAAAAATCCGAGCTTTCAATTGAACGTGCGCAATTTGCTCGACGAGACCTATTATACGGGCGCGACCTGTCGCAACGCCATCATACCCGGCGCGCCTCGGACGTTCATTTCCTCGATGCGGGCGGAGTTCTAGAAATACGAGAGGAAGAGATGCGGCAAATCACGACCGGGCTACAGCCCCTTTCTTCCGGCGCGGTCGACGCGCCGGCCACTTCGGCGCGAAGCGCCGCCGACACACGGACGCGCGCCGACGCGCGTCGCCGCTTCGTTTGGCTCCACCGCTGGGTCGGCCTCGTCACGGCGGGCTTCCTGATCCTGGTCGGGCTGACCGGGGCGCTGCTCGCCTTCTATGGGGAACTGAGCCATTGGATCGCCCCGGAGGCCTATCCGGGGCCGCATGGCGAGACGCTCCCGCCCGCCGCCCTCGCGCGCCACGCCGAGAGCCTCGTTCCGCAGGGGCGCGCGGTCGCCGTCTATCTCGGCGGCGAATCCGGCGCGGCCCGCGTCACGATGCAGGCGGCGCCGGGCGCCGAGCCGCTCGGCTTCGGCGCTGTGACGCTCGACGCCGTGACAGGCGAAGATCTCGGCCGCCGCGGCAGTCCCGGCGCGCTGCCCAGCCGCGCCGCCGACATCATGCCTTTCGTCTATAGCCTGCACTACCAATTGGCGACGGGCTCCACCGGCGCCTGGATTCTCGGAATCGTCGCGCTCTTATGGACGATCGATTGCTTCGTCGCCTTCTATCTGACGCTGCCGCGCGCGAGCCCCGGCAATTCGCGCAGCTATCTCACGCGCTGGAAGCCGGCTTTTCTCGTCAAGCTCTCCGGCTCCTTCTATCGCATCAATTTCGATCTGCATCGCGCCGGCGGATTGTGGCTGTGGGCGATGCTGCTCGTGTTCGCCTGGTCCAGCGTCTTCTTCAATCTGAACAGCGTCTATGCCGGTGTGACCAAGCTCGTCTTCGACTACTCGCCCCCGCCCTGGGAATGGCCCGCGCAGCCACCGCGCACGGACGCGCGCAAAATGCTGGAATGGGAGGAGGCGCAGGCCGTCGGCCAGCGGCTGATGGCCGATGAGGCGCGCGAGCGCGGCTTTTCCATCGAGCGCGCCGATGCGCTCTACTACAAGCCGGCCAAGGGCCTCATCCAATATCGCGTACGGTCGAGCCGGGATATCGGCGAGCGTACTGCGACGACTTCCGTTCTCTTCGACGCCTATACGGGCGAGCTGGTGACGCTGAGCCTGCCGTCGGGGCTGCGCAGCGGCGACACCGTCACCAATTGGCTCACCGCCCTGCATATGGCGCGCGTCTTCGGCCTACCCTATCGCATCTTCGTCTGCATCCTGGGGCTGGTCATCGCCATGCTCTCCGTGACGGGAGTGTATATCTGGTGGAAGAAGAGAGCGGCCAAATCGGCGCCGTCCGGCCGGGCAAGCCGTAGCGGCGGGCGCTCGACCTCCGATCGCGCGCCCCCGACGCCGCTGCGCGCTAACGCGTATCGCCTTGAAAGCGTCGAAGAGTAATCGCACCGCCGCCTGCACCTGAACGTCGGGATCGTGCCGAGCTGCCGAGCACGATCGTTATAAGTCCACGCCGAATGTTCAAGACCAAGGCGCCGGCCGGACTTAGTCTTTCAAGCAGGCGACCAGGAAAGCATCGCCAGAACGGCTCGTGCATTTCTCTGAATGAGGCGCACGATGAGCCGCAATGCGCCTCCGATCACGGCAGCCGAGGAGCCGAGAGCATGAGCTACTTCACCGCATCCGACGGCGTAGAAATTTTTTACAAGAGCTTCGGCGACGGCCAGCCGATCGTGTTCTCGCATGGATGGCCGCTGACGGCCGACGCATGGGAAGGGCAAATGCTGTTCTTCGGCATGCGCGGCTATCGCGTCGTGGCGCACGACCGTCGCAGCCATGGCCGCTCCCAGCAGGTCTGGGACGGCAATACGATGGACCGCTACGCGGACGATCTCGCCGAGCTGCTCGAGCTCCTCGAGCTGCGCGACGCCATTCTCGTCGGGCATTCCACCGGCGGCGGCGAGGTCGCACGTTACATCGGACGCCATGGCGTCGGCCCCGTCGCAAAGGCCGTGCTCGTCGGCGCCGTGCCGCCGATCATGCTCGCCTCGCCTTCCAATCCAGAAGGTCTGCCGTTGGACGTGTTCGACAGCACCCGCGCCGGCGTCGCGAGCAATCGATCGCAATTCTTCAAAGATCTCGCCGTTCCTTTCTATGGCCATAACCGAGATGGCGCGAAGCGCAGCGCCGGGCTCGAGGACGCCTTCTGGTTGCAAGGAATGGAGGGCGGGCTGAAGGGGCTCTATGATTGCATCCGCGAGTTTTCCGAGCTCGACTATTCGGCCGATCTCGCGAAGATGACGATCCCCACATTGTTCATCCACGGCGATGACGATCAGATCGTCCCGCTCGTCGCTTCGGCGCAGAAAGCAGTTCGATTGACGCCGCAGGGTGCGCTTCTCGTCTACCCAGGCGGATCGCACGGCCTCGCCCAAACCGACCCAGAGAAATTCAATCACGACGTGCTCGCGTTCATCAAGCGCTGACGCGCGAGGCGCCGCCCAAATCCGCAATCCACAATTGGAGAACGACATGACCGCTAAGCTCGAATTGCTGACGCCGCAGAACAGCCAGCTGATCTTCATCGACCACCAGCCGCAAATGGCCTTTGGGGTTCAGTCGATCGATCGGCAGGCGCTCAAGAACAATGCGGTAGCCCTCGCCAAATCGGCGAAGGTGTTCGCGATTCCGACGACGATCACCACCGTCGAGACGGAGAGCTTCTCCGGCCATACCTATCCAGAGCTGCTCGCCGTTTTCCCCGAGGCGCCGATCCTCGAGCGCACCTCGATGAATTCCTGGGACGATAAGAAGGTCCGCGACGCGCTGGCCGCGAATGGACGTAAGAAGGTCGTTGTCTCGGGCCTGTGGACCGAGGTCTGCAACAATTCTTTCGCCCTCTGCGCCATGCTGGAAGGCGGCTATGAAATCTACATGGTCGCCGACGCCTCCGGAGGCACGTCGAAGGAAGCGCATGACTACGCCATGCAGCGCATGATTCAGGCGGGCGTCGTGCCCGTGACCTGGCAGCAGGTCCTGCTCGAATGGCAGCGCGACTGGGCGCGGCGCGAAACCTATGACGCCGTCATGTCGATCGTGAAGGAGCATTCCGGCGCTTACGGCATGGGCGTCGATTACGCCTATACGATGGTGCACAAGGCGCCGGAGCGTGTCTCGCACGGCCTCACTCTCGCGCCCGTCCCGGCGATCTAGCATGGGTGCGCTCGGCGGCTCTGACGAGTTCGCGGCAGAGCGTCTCGGCCGCGGCTTGCTGCTCACGCTCGCCGCGGCCACCGGGCTCGCGGTCGCCAATATTTATTACAACCAGCCGATGCTCGGCCTGATCGAGGCGTCGCTGGGCCCTGGCGCGGCGACGAGCGTTCCGGTGCTGACGCAGCTCGGCT